>JAPUIL010000038.1 GCA_027297085.1 Verrucomicrobiota bacterium
CAAGTTCGACTTTTGAGGTCCAGGTGACGAGCGCTGAGTCCAATGTTGGAAGTATAATCTCTTATTTGGGAAAGCCGGTAAAGGTGCTCACCAGTTTTGTGAAGGATAGTCCTATTTCTCGAATGATTAAGGATAACTTGGCTCAGCGGCATATGGATTTCGAAGGGGTCGAACGTGCCCAGGAAAATCCTTGGGGATATCGTCATCAAATCACCTTTGCCGATATTGGTTCCGGTGCTCGTGGTCCTCGCGTATGGAACAGTCGCGCTGGTGAAGTGGCTCGAGATATGAGTGCGGAGGATTTCGATCTGGATAAACTCTTTGGTGAAGACGGGGTTCAGATTGTGCATCTATCCGGCTTGGTTGCAGCGGTATCACCTCAAACCACCCAACTATGCCTGGAACTCGCCCGCAAAGCCAAAGAGCACGGTACTCTGGTTTCCTTTGACCTGAATCACCGGGCATCTTTCTGGGTGGGCCGTGAACAGGAATTGGCCGATTCGTTTGCGGAGATAGCCGGTCTTACGGACATCTTGATCGGGAATGAAGAGGACTTTCAGTTGTGCCTGGGATTCAAGGGCCCGGAAGCCGGTGGAAAAGATATTTCCGCGACGATCGATAGTTTTAAGGACATGATCAATCAGGTGAAGGAAGCTTATCCAAATGCTTCGGTATACGCTACTACACTGCGGGAGGTCGTGCACTCGAACTTGCACCTTTGGGGAGCAATTATCGCCGAAGGAGATAATTGGCACGTTGTGAATCCCCGGGAAATAGCGGTACAAGACCGAATTGGCGGTGGGGACGGTTTTGTAGGCGGAATGCTCTACGCTATCCTGCAGGGTTGGGCCCCTGAGCAATGGATTAAGTTTGGTTGGGCCAGTGGGGCCATGGTTACGACTTTCCTGACGGATTACGGTCAACCGGCCGATGAGGAGCAAATTTGGAGCATTTGGCATGGGAACGCCCGCGTAAAACGCTAGTTATCAAGGGTTTTTGAAAATTTTTCGAGAAAATGGATTTGTCGGCTCGTTAGCTGCGTAGCCCCTAAAACTGGCTGTGAAAGCTGCTTGTATTTCCGCGGTCAATCCTCAATCTATCCCCTTTTACCAAATTTCAGACCTATGAAAGTTATCCAAATCGTATCGCTTTTCATGCTTTGTGCTTCATTTGTAAACCTTGCACATGCGGAACAAAAAATTGGTTTTGTCAGCACTGAAGCAATTATTGCGCTGCTTCCAATGACAAAGAGAGCCAATGATGAACTTGCAGATATGCAGACAAAGTTCCTGACCCAGGGCCAAGGCATGCAGGCGGACATGAAAGCTAAATATGATGAGTTAGTGGCCAAGAACGAAACTGGTCAGCTTTCCGACAACCTGAAACAGCTTGGGCAGCAAGAAATGACTCAAATGCAGCAGGACCTGAATGAGCATAGTCAACGGTCTCAGGAAACGTTGACCAAACGCCGCAATGTGCTGTTTAAGCCCATCCTAAAGCAAGTTAATGAGACCATTCAGCAGGTCTCCAAGGATCTAGGCTTCGATATTGTTCTAGATGTTCAGGAGGCTGGGCTACTTTATGGCAAGAGTGATTACAACTTGACCAGGGAAGTACTCATCGCAATGGGCGTCGACGTAAGCGACATACCGGAACTGAACTAAGCGAATCGAATATTTTTACCCAGGCCGGATGCTTCGAAGCGTCCGGCCTGTTTTGTGTAATGACTCGCCAAAATTCAAAAACTTGTTCATTTGCTGGCCGTGCTCGTTTTATGTTTTCAGGTAATAAGTCCTTGCCCACTCTTCCTCGTTTTGTGTCTCAATAAAATGAATACTGCCAGCCGTTTCCCAGACGATGATGTTTCCCGAGTTGATCGTTTTTGATCTCGATTTCACTTTGTGGGATTGCGGTGGCACGTGGTGTGACTGTTTGAGACCGCCGTTTGTGTTGACCGATGGCATGGTACGAGACGCTTATGGACGACATATCCACCTGTATCCGGAGGTCCTGTCGATTTTGGATGATGTGGATGAAATGGGGATTCCAATGGGAATAGCCTCTCGCACCGATCGGCCTGACTGGGCACGACAGCTCTTAGAATTGCTTGGAGTGAAAGAACGCTTCGCTTATCAGGAAATTTTCCCCGGTTCCAAAGTCACGCATATTAAAAATATTGCCTCGGCTAGTGGCATTCCTCTCAACGCCATGCTATTCTTTGATGACGAGCAACGAAACCTACATGATCTTCGACCTCTGGGCGTTCACTGTAAGGTTGTTCCCAATGGACTGAACGAAGTGTTGTTTAGCAAAGGACTGGAGATATTTGCCTGAAGAATACCTAGACCGATTTTCTCACGGAGTTGAGATGTTGAGGATGACGATCGATGGGCGAGGGTGCGCACTGCTGTGCTTAACTAAGCCGGGAGGGAGGAACGCTCGGCATGTCAGCCCGAAAATGCGTGCTACCGAGGAGCGTAGCGACGACACATCTACAAGCGAAGAGCCGAATAACAATCGGATGTTTACAGAGTGCAATTTCATAGAAACTCATTAGTTGTTTATTTTCATCACCTTACTTCATTTTGTGCGCATTTGGTAAGAAATACGGGTTAGACTCTTGCCAGGGCCCGCACCGGACTGCCGTCTCCATCCTTTAACTTCAGCGGCAACGCGATGAATTCTATTTTGTCTTGCTCGATGGTGTGGAGGTTTTTGAGGCTTTCGACAATTGTGATATTTGCGCCTAAAAGGATACGGTGAATTTCTGTTACTTCTTCAAGGTCATGCACGTCGGCCACTGAAGGGGCTTCAACGCCTACCAGAATGATTCCTTTCTCAGCAAACCATTCAGCGAGTTCTTTACTGATGCGTGGCAATTCATCCCGGAATTCGTCGGTGCCGAATCGGTGCTCCCAACCAGTTTTCAGGATGACGCGGTCACCTTTCTGGATTTTATCCACATAGTCGCCCAGGTCGGCTACCGTGTGCAATTGGCGGGATTGGACTTGGCCCAGATCGATCAGCCAAGCAGGTCCGATACAGGTTTCGAGCGGCGTGTTGTCGATGGTGCCGCCTCCGTCAATAAAGTGTTTGGGTGCATCCATATGTGTATTCGAATGTGAATACAAGCGCCAGGTTCGTGCATTCCAACCATCGCGTAGGAGGGTCATTGTGTCCTCGAAATCGACACCATGGTCGCCTTTTGAAACAGGGTGAGTGAGATCAATGATCCTGGTCATGATTTTGAACGTAATGAGATTTAAAAATGCTCAGGTGGTCGCGGGACATTTGTTTGGCTTCCTCGAGCTTCCGTTCCTCGATTGCCTGAAAGAGGTCTTCGTGGTTCTGCAGGATGACAAGCCTTTGTTCCGCAGCCTGGGTGTGGCGTTTCATGACGGGTCCCAACTGATCGCGGAGCACGGCATGCATTTGGTTCAAAAAGCGGTTGCCTGCGGCTTCAGCTATGAGTTTGTGAAATTCGAGGTCGAGGGAGCCGAAAATCTCGCCGTCGTCTATTGAGTCTTCAGCCTGTTTAAGATTCTCTCTTAGATTTTTGAGATCCTCGGCAGTACGGCGTTCAGCTGCCAGACAGGCCAGTTCACCTTCGAGGACGACCCGTGCTTCAAAAAGGTCACTGCGCACTTGGGGATCCAGTTTGGCTTGCAGCGGAAGAAAGACGTTTTTTAGGGAGTCGAGGCTTACCTGTTGAGAAACGCGAGTAGTCTTACCGTGTTGAGTATCGATTGCGCCAATGGCGTTCAATCGTGCCAATCCTTCGCGCAAACTGAATCGGCTTACTCCAAGTTGTTTCTGCAAAGTCCGTTCACTTGGAAGTGGATCCCCGGGGTGGAGTTCGCCACTTTTTATTTTATCTACGAAATAATGAAAGATTACCTCGGAGGCCGGTACACGTGGTTCTTCAGTCATGATTTATTCGTAAGAGAATACCCCGCTGCTTGCGGCGAGGGTGCTAGATATGAAAATATTTAACGATGTGCGTTCCCGCTCGCCGTTAGGCGAAGGAAAGGGGGAAAAGGGGTCATGTCGTGACTTTAGACAGATACTCATTTACTTTCTTTAGGTCTTTGCTGGGTTTGAATTTAAACCTACTCACAAACTGACTTACATTGTTGGGAACACCCATCTGGAGTCGTTCGCTGAGCCAACGATTGCTTGCGGAGGTTCTACGTTTCATGAGGGTGGCGAGCATAACTTTTTGAGTACTCGACTTTTTGGTGACGAGTGCATCGAGGTCAGTTTTAAACTTTCTGGCGTATCCATTGAGTTGTTCTTCCCATCTCTCATCGTTGAGGTCTGCGAGCTCGCTTACCTTAACTCCCAGCAATTCAAGGCGTTCCTTGTCCGAACCTTTCTTCTCAAGCTCTTTTAACTGCTCTTTTCGAAACTTATCACTTCCCACACACCAGCCTTTGCTGAACAATTCGAAGTTCTGGGCTCGTTGTTCGGGTTCATCTTCGGCAAGAAACTCCAGATACTGATTATATTTCTTCCACGCATAAGGGGTGTCTTTTATTCCACCAATGCAAGCAAGAGCATCATCCACACACAAGTTGGCTGGCCTGATTCTTTTTTTTGGCAAACAAGAGAGGCTGCTCCAACGGTAGGATCCAATTTTCCCTTTCTCTTCAATACCTGCACGGTAGGGATTGAGGTGGATGTAGGAACACACCTTGTTGAGCACATCGGGTTCAAGCAGGATGGCTTTGTAACGTCCCTGAAACGGCCGGCCCATCCTCTTGCGAAACAAGTTGTTGCGCGTCACCCAGGTACCCTGAAGCCATTTCATTCCTAGACTCAGATTCGGTTCGGTGATTTCAAGAGCGAGGTGAAAATGGTTGCTCATGATCACATACGCACTGAGCTTCCAGTTGTATTTCTGGATGGCTTCAAAAAGAACCTTTTCAAAGGCCTCCGCCGATCCTTTCGACTTGAAAATATTCGAGCGGAAATTTCCACGATTGATTACATGGTAGCAGGCCCCTTCATACTCAATCCTCAGTTTCCTTGCCATGCAGATAAACAAAAAGAACGAAGCGGTGATTGTCAAGAGTCACGACATGACCCCTTCTCCCCTTGTGACCCCTTCTCCCCTTGATCCACCGAGGCTCCCTATATGTTGGACATGAAATGGG
>JAPUIL010000380.1 GCA_027297085.1 Verrucomicrobiota bacterium
TGAGCGTTTAGCTCCCAACCTCAGGGTATTACTGGAATCATCGCCAGTTGAACTGGAGGATGTCGTAATCTTTCCCTGTCCATTGCTCCGTCGTCATGAATCATCCGACCCCACTACCTGGTTGCGTGACATAGATGAAGCAGCTCTAAAGGACTTCAATGATAAGCCGCGCGTGCTTCTCGCGCATGGAAGCATTCAGGGCTTCGATAGCTCAGGAGATGACGAGGGCGGTGCAGGTGGCGCCCCAAACCTCATTAATCTCGAACACCTTCCCATGGATTCATTTGATTACGTAGCTTTGGGTGACTGGCATGGCACAAAACAGGTCGGAGACAAGGCCTGGTATTCCGGCACACCGGAGATTGACAGATTCCCCAAGGGCGGGACGAATGAGCCAGGTAATGTTCTTCTTGTTTCCATTGAGCGTGGAGGAAGTCCTCTGGTGGAAGCCATCCGCTCCAACAACCTGGGATGGCATCAGCTTAATTTCGAATTCGCCAGCGACGAAGATCTGGATGCGTTGGACAAAGCGATTACCGACCTCATAGGTAATAGAGCTAGCTCGGACCTCCTGCGCTTATCCTTGCGGGGCTCACTAGGTCTTGAGGCTACAACAGGTCTGGAGTCACTACTTGATTCTTTGAATGCGCGTCTGCTTCGGCTGAAACTCGACAATCAAACTCTGTTAGCTCCAACAGAGGAAGAAATAGAGGCTTTGACGCAAAGGTCCGAAGATCCGCTGATTGCCCGGGTTGCCACTAAACTGGTTGAATTAGCCGATGGGCCTGAAGAAGACGCAGTCGTGGCCCGTGTGGCTCTTCGTGAACTTCATGCTGTCTGCGCTAATCCTTAGAAACCATGCATATTCTTTCGATTACTGCTCGCAACTACCGTATACACAAAGAGGTGACGGTTGAGCTGGACCGTTACAGAACCTTGATTGATGGTCCAAACGAGAGCGGGAAAAGCACACTTGTGGAGGCCGCGCATCGAGCCCTTTTCTTGAAATCAAAACTAACCGGTGAGGCCCAGAAAAGCATGACCTCGGATCACGGAGGCCATCCAGAAGTAGAGGTCCGATTCCAGACTCAAGAGAAAATCTATCAGATTAGTAAACATTTCAGTGGAGCAAACGGTACTTCCACCTTAACCCAGGAAGGGGGCAAAACCTGGCAAGGCGACGAAGCTGAATCTCGACTTGCTGAACTGCTGAGAGTCGAGGCTGTTTCTGGTGGTCGCGGTATCGCGGATCGAAGCAGTCTTCTCTGGGCACACTTATGGGTTTGGCAAGGCAAGGGAGGTGAAGACCCTACTACGCATGCGACCCTTCAGAAGGACTCCCTACTGGATCGGCTAAAGAAAGATGGAGGTGTAGCTGCCATTGAATCCCAGTTGGATAGCATAGTTGCCAACCGGTTTGTCGACCTGGACAAGACCATTTTTACCAAGGCGGGGAAACCTAAGGCCGACTCAGAACTGTTTGTAGCCGCTCAAGCCAATGAAAATGCGCAAACGGAATTTGTCCGTGCCCAGGAGAGTGTAGAACGGTTGCTGCAATCTATCTCTAGTTATGCCACAGCCGAACGGACTATTGCTGAGAAGAATGTAGAATTAAAAGCTTTTGCCGAGGAACTGGCCAAAGTTCTTAAAAAGCTGGAAGAAGCCAATGAGCTTCGGCAAAAACTTCAGATCGATCAGCGCGACGTGGATCAGGCTCGCAAGGACCAGGATGCTTTTGTAAAAGCCGATGCTGAGATTCGAGCTTTGGCTAAGAAGATTCAGAGACAAACAAAGGCGTTGGAACCAAAAGATGCTGAGACCAAGCGCCTTGATGATGGTGTAAAAGCCCGCAAAAAACGTTTAGATGAGGCCGATAAAACCAGGAGTGAACTGGAAAAGACAATACGAAGGCACCGTGCTCGGACTGAATTGGCCAGAGCCTGGTTGTATTGCTTCGAGCAGGAAGCCGAACACGTAAAACTAAAAGCTCGGGCTTCGGACGTTGCGAAATTAAGGAAAACACTCGAAAAGCTCGAAAGCGAATTGGCCAAACTGCCGTCCATCGATGCTAGGAAACTAAAGTCGCTTCAGTCCCAAGCCGGTGCTTTATCCGAGGCGGAAGCCGCATTAAAAGCCATGGCCGCCGGTATTGAGGTCGTTGTATCCGAAGCCCAAATACTAGTAGATGGGGAAGCGCTATCGATCGGTCAAACCCGGGTGATTGACGAAGACACGGAGGTCGAGATAGGGGATTTAGCAAAACTAAAAATTACCCCTGGCGGAGGAACCAGTTTAAGCGAAGCTCGCAATAAGGTCGGCGATTGCCATCGTAAACTAACGGATTCCATGGACGCGACCGGAGTAGGCACGATGGATGAGGCAGCCGTTTCTTTGGACAAACGCCACAAGGTTGAAGCTGACATTCAGGAAGCAAAGACTGAACTCAAGGCTAAGGACTCAGACAATATCGACCAAGATCTCGCGCAGGCAAAGGCCACTTTGGAAGCCTCACGTGCGGAGGTAGAGCGACGTAAGTCAAAGACTGTGGATGTTCCGAAGCCTGATAATGTGAAAGACGCAAAGCCGGCTTTGAAGATCGCTGAACAAGAGTTGAGTGAGCTGGAGATCCGGGAAAGTAAAATCTCTGCTGAACGCGATGCCGCAACTATTGGACATGAAAAATCTGTCCAGGAATTGGCGGAACACCTGCGATCGATAGAAACCGCAAAGACGGAACTCCATACGCTGAAGATCAAATTTGAGGCCCGTGAGGAAAGCGACGGATCTGAATCCTCAAGGAAAGAAAGCTTATCAAAACATGCTGAAGCGCGTCGGGAGGCGGAAAAAAAATTAAGCACAAGCGATAAGGCTTTGAAGAAACTTCAACCGGAATCATTGGAGGGGGATAAGGAACGCCTGGAACGAGCCATCAACGAAGCCAGGAATAATTTGAACCAGGCCGAACAAGACCGGGCAGTAGCCAGGAGTAATCTCACCAGCGATGGTAATTCGGATCCCGAAGAAACACTCGCATTCGCCAAGGCAAAGGCTGAGTCTGCTGGGCAACGTTTTGCCGATGTAGAAAGAAAAGCGAGAGCCATTCGTTTGTTAATGGAGTTGTTCACGGGAGAACAACGAGATCTGTCTCACCAGTTTACCCAACCCTTAGCGGAAAAGATTACCGGTTATCTTCAGCAACTCTTCGGCACAGACGCCAGGGCAGATGTCGATCTTACGGACGGTCAGTTTGAGAAACTGGTATTGAGTCGTCCGTCCGGCACGTTCGAGTTCGATAGCCTCAGTGGTGGAGCGCGTGAACAGGTTGCTGCCGCTTTCCGCTTGGCCATGGCTGAGATTCTCGCAGAAGACCACGACGGCTGTCTACCGGTAGTCTTCGATGACGCCTTTACTAACTCCGATCCAGAACGGATACAAACTCTCCAACGCATGCTCGACCTCGCGGCGAGAAGAGGGCTTCAAATCATCCTTTTAACGTGTGATCCTAGAGACTACGGATCGCTGGGTGCCAAAACTGTAGCATTGTAACGGTGACGTTGCTCTCTTTGCCTATGGTCGAATGTAATTTACTGAAATTAGCTACTATGAACGCCAGTTGGGTTCGATCCGAGGACATCGATAACAGATCTTCTAAAGAAGGAATGGTGGAAAAGGCTCGGCACGAAGACGTTTGAAACGTCAGGGTAAACACAGTTTATAGGACTGATCTTAAATTGACCAGAGTGTCAACTAGTCCCCAGCCCTGTTATGAATTTCAACAAAGTCAGGATGTTTCCTTATCTTGGCCAGAGCTTTTAAGCTAAGCGTTTTCCCCGGCTCCATTCGATGCCAGGTGGATGCACCTGAGGGATGCGGTAAAGGAATCAGATCGAAACTAACTCCAAACTTTTCAATTTTAAAAGTATCGCCGATGATTTCGGTTAGCTTTCCGAAACTCAAAAATTGCTGAATCGCCAATTTCCCAACAGGAATGACAAGCCCTGGTTTAAGCAATTGAATCTCATCCTTCAACCATCCTTCACAATTCTCAATTTCCATGGCATCTGGAACTCGATCGCCGCCCTTGGGATTCTTTCCCGGATAACAACGACATACGGCAGCCATGTATACTAGCTGACGAAACTCCTGTTCCTCCACACCGGTTGCTTCACGAAACCAACGAAAGAGCGTTTTACCAGCAGTCCACGCAAAGGGACGCTGCAATACCGGTTCTTTTACACCCGGAGCCTGTCCAACCAATAACACCCTGCTTTGTGCAGGCTGGCCGACAACCACTGGTCCGTGCATATTCGGACAACGTCGGCAGCGCTTCAATTTTTGGAGGTGTTTTTCCAGAAGTGATTGAGTCATAGTGCAAAATGAAAGGTAAGGTGATGTTCCGACACTAAACCTGCAAAACCAAATTAATATCATGTCATACGAACTAAATAATTTTCAAACAGACGTTATCGAACGCAGCCAGGATGTCCCGGTTGTAGTAGACTTTTGGGCGCCCTGGTGCGGCCCTTGCCGTATGCTCGGCCCCGTTATCGAAAAACTGGCCTCCGAGGCCGAAGACAAATGGGCTCTGGTCAAGGTCAATACTGACGAAAACCAAGACATCGCTGCTCAATACCAAATTCGAGGGATCCCAAACCTCAAGCTGTTCGTCGACGGTGAAGTTGTCAGCGAACAAGTCGGTGCTCTACCAGAACCCGCCCTGAAACAGTGGATCGAAGGCTTTCTGACAGCAAAGGCCTAAGCGAATATTTAGTATTCATCATCAAATATATCTGAACCCTCAGTCAGTACCTGGGGGTTTTATTTTAATGCAATTTTGCCGCGAAAGATCGCAAAGGACACAAAAGGAATAGAGTCAACGAATCTTTGCGATCTATGCGTTCTTTGGCGGCTATTGAAAATACTTTATGTATAATTGGAGAGTGAACCCTAACGTATCAAACGCCTTCAAAAGACCAGGTCTTAAATAATACGTATTTAGTTCCCTGTCGGCCATAGCCTCGGAATAACATCGCCTGGTTGGTCCACAAGGTCGCGAATAAATTTGCTTATACATTTTACTGGAAGCTTTCTCGCTGTTATTTCAATACGTAGATCCTCATTCATGTGGGTCTGGACTTCGATCTTGAATCAGAGTTAACTGCCAGTAGATTTCACAAAGCCTTAGCCACAGAGAACATTGGCTTACCAAATTGAATGAATCCGGTTTAAACTTAAATGAGTATTAGATTTGCAAATACAGGCGATCGGGAACGGATCATTGAAATTTATAATCAAGCTGTGGAGACAGGGGTTTCAACAGCCGACTTATCACCCGCCACTGTTGAGTCGCGGTCAGGATGGTTTGCAACGCACACCGAGGAAAGCTATCCGATTTATGTGGAAGAAATGGGGACTGATCTAACAGGCTGGTGCAGTCTCAGCCCTTATCGACCTGGAAGCATGGCACTAAGGTATACTGCTGAAATAAGTTACTATGTGAGCCATGAATATCAGCGGCAGTCCAAGCCCCCAAGCTTTGACGAATGGGAAAGACATCGTTATCGATCGTTTTAGGAAGCCCAACTACAGTCAGGTTATAATTATGTTGAGCAAGAAAAGCTGCTAAATCAGCAGCGGTCGTATTGGTGTCATCGCCCCCAATCGTATGCAATACATCGACCCCATCTTTTTCAAGCTGGTCTGCTGCCACTTCGAGTGGATTTTGTCCTTCCTGAATAAGACCTCGTTTCAAACAATCTTTAACCTTCGTCAGTTTTACGCGACTGTTTCCAATGGGGCTTCCACCGTGTTTGTGCAAAATACCTGCTTGCTTCCGAATCTCCGGCGTTACTGAAAAACTGTCTCCAAGCAACAAGCCTCTGTAGCCGCTACGATAACAAATAATTTCCACATCGGGCGCCAATTCGGTGTAACGTTCAATCAAGCCACCAATTGAAGAAGAGAGGCAAGGAGCAAGGCCACCTGCAGTAAGTAGAGCAACTTTATTAACTGGCATTAGAATGTGGTTTAAAGTTCTGGTTTAAAAGGCAGAGCAACTGCTTGCTTTGGAGATAAAGAGAGAGCGGCCGATGCCTGTGATGAGGATCGACTCCGACCCTGACTTCGTGTCGACAAATAACGACGAAGGTCTTATTTGGTAGGGTTTAGCTAACCGGAATACGGATAGTAAAGGTTGTTCCTTTGCCGGTTTCTGTAGCAAAGGTCAGACGTCCATTATGAGCTTCCACTACTGATTTGGCGATAGCGGCTCCAAGTCCGGAACCTTCTTTGCCCCCAGGAGGTGCCGCGAATGGCTCAAACAAATATTCTCTTATTTCTTCAGGAATTCCGCGACCGTTGTCCGCAACAGAAATTGCTAACTCGCCATCTTTCTCGCGGGCCAAAACCCGAATTCGGCCATTCGACTTAGTGTCAACCGATTCGATGGCGTTCTCTACCAGGTTTCTGAGCACACGGATCATTTTGTCCTGGTCCAAATTTGCCGACAGCTCGTTGTCGATAAATTCAATTGGGCAGGTAGCTGTCGATAGAAGTTGCTCATGTTTGTTCTGGAATTTTTGAAAGACGTCTTTGATCGGTACCACGATTTTCTTAAGACTCTTATAGCCTTCTGAAAACGCGGTGATATCCTCCGCTAAAGCCATCACATAATTCGTCTGGGCTTTAATAAG
>JAPUIL010000381.1 GCA_027297085.1 Verrucomicrobiota bacterium
CAATAACATTCATCTTGTCCTCCACGACTGGGGAGGTCCTCTCGGATTCGACTGGGGCTATCGCAATCAAGACCGGGTAAAGAGTATCACTTATATGGAGACGCTGGTTACACCGTTGGAATGGGATGACTGGCCGGAAATTCGGGTAGACCTGTTCAAGCAGTTTAAATCACCAATGGGTGAGGATATGGCCCTGCGGGATAATCTCTTTATTGATACGATCGAAACGCGTATGATCCGCAAATTGACGGAGAACGAATGGGCTGCTTACCGCGAACGATTTGAAGAGCCGGGCGAGTCTCGTAGGCCTACACTGACATTTGCCAGGTCCTGCCCGATAGCGGGGGAACCCCAACACATTATCGATATGGTTAACCGCTTCGGTGAGTGGTTATCGACCAGTCAGGTGCCGAAGTTGTTTATTAATGCCTATCCAGGTTCCATCCTGACAGGACGGCAGCGAGAGTATTGCCGGACCTGGCCCAACCAACAGGAGAGAACGGTGATCGGCATCCACTACATTCAGGAAGATTCTCCTGACCTGATTGGCCAGGGCATCGCCGAATTTGTTCAATCCCTCGGTTAAGCAGATGAACCAGATTTCTGTCCTGCGGGCATCAACCAATCAAAGAAACAAAGCAAGCAACTTAATATCATGAAATTCGCGATAGGAGGCGACAGCACTCCATACATAACCAAATCCATTACGGAGTACCTCGAAGAAAAAGGAATTGACCTGATTAAATGCGGAGCACTGAAGGGAGAGGATGCCGATTACGTGGACTCGGCCCACGAGGTCAGCGAAAAGGTCGCTTCCGGTGAAGCCGATTATGGTCTTCTTTTCTGTAATACCGGTACCGGTGTGACCATCATTGCAAACAAGGTTCCCGGTGTACGTGCAGCGCTATGCATAGACAACTATTCCGCAAAGATTTCAAAACTGGCAAACAATGCCAATGTGCTCGTGCTATCCATGCGTTATACCGGGGAGGGACTTGCAAAGGAAATTGTGGACACCTGGCTGGAAACGGAACCCTCCACTGAAGAACGCCGCATGAATTTCCACCGCAAGACGGACGAGATCGATGCGAAATACAAGCTCTGTCAATAGAGCGACGAGCCGTACCTGTCGATGGAACAGCCTTATGCATTTCCATTAGAGTATCAGACAGTCCTGACGCCTGATTACCGCACAGATCAGGAAACCTTGCAGAATTTTAGTCTACTCCAGGAATTAAAATTCTCCGGAGTTGAGCTGAATATTACTGAGCCGAAACAGATCGATGTGAAAGATCTGAAAGATTTCCTGGCCGGATTCGAACTGGTCATGGGGCAGTTTGCCTCGGGATTGGCAGCCAAGACCTTCAACCTTTCGCTCTCTTCACCCGATCCGAATCACAGAAAAGCTTCTGTGGACAAGTGCAAGACCTACATCGATTTTGCAGCGGCATTCGATGCAGGGGTTATTTTGGGATACGCAAAAGGAGGAGTCAGCTCTGACCCGGCCGCCGCCCGGTGCGCTTATAAGGAATCCCTGAACGAACTTGTGGCTCATGCAGAAAAGACGTCGACTCCGATTCTCACAGAAGCCACCAACCGCTATGAAACCTCGGTCGTCAATAGTCTGGATGAGACCTATGACCTGGTAAAAGATTTTGAAAGCTCATGCGCCAGAATTCTACCCGACACCTTTCATATGAATATTGAGGAAAAGGATATGCTCGGGGCCTTAAAAATCTATGCAGACCGTTACCAGCTCTTTCACTTTTCCGATAACAACCGTTTTTTGCCCGGTCTCGGCGCAATCGACTTTCAGCCGATTGTCGAATTTCTTAAGGAGAACCAGTACCAAGGATGGATCGGACTTGAAGGAAACATCCAGGATAACGTCCGCGATGACCTCAGGGCTACCATGAAGTACCTGGGACCTGTGCTGGAGTGACACTTGTGCAATGCACGGTTAGTTATTTGAAAAAAAGAGGACCTAAAGGGGTCAGAGAAGCCCTTGATGTTTGGTAATTAGGAGTCTTCCAAGGATCTATGGTAACTGAGTTTGCCGCGATTGGGCTTTTTCAGATCGCCCAAAAGCAGGTCACTCTTCAACTTTCTTTGGGCGAAAAGTAAATTCCCAAGGATCGAACTCGATTTCATTATTCGATTCGATTTGCGACCTGGCATTCGCTGGCATTGCTTTGGAAAGGGATGCTTTCAGGTCTGCAAATTGCGGATCCCTTGCGATATTGTTCCATTCATTGGGATCGTTTCTGTGATCATACAATTCCTCCCCTCCGTCACGGTATCGAATGTATCGATAATTTTGTGACCGTGCAGCATAGTTGCCTGGACCATGCGTTGTTAGAGCCGGTCGATCCCATTCCAGATCAGGATTCTTCAACAAGGGTACCAGGCTCACCCCCTCCAAACTTTCCACAGGATCGAAGTCGCAGAGCTCGTTCAAGGTGGGGAACACATCGATCAGCCCAACGGGCCTCGAGCATCGTTGCCCGGGCGTCGTCTTTCCCGGAGCGACCACGACAAAGGGAACCCTGGTAGAACGTTCCCACAAGGTATATTTGTGCCAGTGTTCCTTTTCACCTAAATGCCAACCGTGGTCTGACCAAAGCACGATGATCGTGTTATCCGCATACGGGCTGGCATCCAAAGATTTCAGCAACTCACCCACCAAAGCGTCCGCCATTGAGATACTCGCCAAATAGGCCTGAACCGCTTCACGGTACCTCCCTACAGACTTGAGGTAATCAAAGTCAGGCTTGCTCCTGACGGCCATTTCCTGGCCCATCTTCGGTAGGTCATTCAGGTCATCTTCCTTGAGGAGCGGCATGCTGAATTCGTCCAGTGGATACATATCGAAAAAAGGTTTCGGAGCATACCATGGCAGGTGAGGCCTGAAGATCCCCACAGCCAGAAAGAAGGGCTCTGTGTGCTCAACATCCAGAAATTGATCAGCCCAAGCAACGGTTCTTCCATCTCCCGTTTCCATCAAGCCTCTATTCAAAGGTCCCCAATCGAATTCCCGAGGATTGCCCGGCGGCCGTTCAACCGGCACACGTACGTTCTCGAGACCGTTTAAAGGAAATCCTTCCGGCCATCGGACTACAGGATTCGGCCAGCCTGCCAACGACTTCAGGCTACCGGCCGGATAGCGATGGTAGGGATCATCCCAACGCTGTTTGAAAAAATAATGCCACTGGTCCGGCGGATTGTGGCCAGGCGTATGATGAAATACCTTCCCCCCTCCTTCAACTCGATAGCCATGCATTTTGAATTGCCTGGGAATGGTCAAGAGATTCGGATGATTAAAGGGCCAGTAGGAGCTATTCCCATACACACCGGTGGTGGTCGGATTAAGACCACTCATGGTAGCAAGACGCGATGGGTTGCAAACCGGCGCAGCGCAGTGCGCATTTTCGAAAAGGATACCCCGCTCAGCTAATCGATCTATATGCGGTGTCTTTACCTGGGGATGCCCCCCGAGACAGCCAACCCAATCATTCAGGTCGTCCACACAAATCATTAAAACGTTGGGGTGCTTTGCGAAGGTTCCCAAACCAGGAAAGCCCATCCCCAAAAGCGTAATCACTCCGAAACAAAAAACTCTGGAAAAGAGCAATAGAGTTAAACGCGTGTCCATAGGGAATCGGGGTAGTTTCCAACAACTGTGTTTCATTCGCTACTTTCTGTAAAATATAATGCATTTTTATTTTAAAACAGGCGCCAACCCGCCGTCGTTCGTCGAACTTCCGCCGCCGCCATTTAGGCTATTGCTAGACCCGCCTTCACTCTAGTTTCCGCCTTCGCAACGACTACGGCGAGACAGCTGGACGGCGAGCCAGGCAAGATGGCGTGACAAAGCGGAGAAATAATTTTTCAAAACTCTGTTTCCTCCGTTACCTCCTGTAAGAATTTCTGTCTTTTTTTAAACAAAACAGGAGCAATCAGCTTTTTGCCCCTTCAAGCTGCTTGCGCAAACTCAATTTATTGACCCGGTCGTTTAGACGTGTTTTTGTTGCGCTTACCACGGAGAGATAAAGGTGCCTGGTGGCCCTCGCGGTCTTCAAAACCGTTGTCTGTCTGTTGAACAGGCAGAGGTAGGTTCGATTCCTACTCCCTCCGCTAAGACAAGGCTGTTAAAGAAACCGAGTAAACCAAAAATCATGTCAAATTCATTGAAAGAACCTATCTCATCCAAATATCCGCCTCTTACTAAATTTAGCCACGGTGCCGGCTGTGGGTGTAAAATCGCACCTTCCGTTTTGCAGGACATCCTTGCGGCTTCTGGGAGTCCGATGACGCCCGACGCCTCTTTGTTGGTTGGGAATAATACTTGTGATGATGCAGCAGTCTACCAAATCAGTGACAGAGAAGCAGTCATTAGTACGACGGATTTTTTTATGCCCATTGTGGATGACCCTTTTGACTTTGGAAGAATTGCTTCGGTTAATGCGATCAGTGATGTTTATGCCATGGGAGGGAGTCCGCTTATGGCTATTGCAATTCTTGGCTGGCCGATCAATGAGTTGAGCCCCGAAGTGGCAGGGCGTGTGTTGGATGGGAGTCGCAGTGTGTGCAGGGAAGCAGGAATACCCCTTGCTGGAGGTCACAGTATTGATTCGCCCGAGCCTATTTTTGGCTTAGCAGTTACCGGACGTGTCGATGTAGATAAACTTAAACGTAACGATACAGCTGAAGCAGGCTGCAAACTCTATTTAACCAAGCCGTTGGGAGTGGGGCTAATCACTACCGCACACAAGCAAGGTTTGGCGAGTCTGGAAGATCTGGATGCGGCAAAGCAAAGTATGCTGAAATTGAATCGTATCGGTGCTGACCTGGGCGGAATTGAAGGAGTGAAAGCGATGACGGATGTAACAGGCTTTGGCCTACTCGGGCATCTGGTTGAAATGTGCCAAGGCAGCGCTGTCAGTGCTCTGATTCATAAGGACAGTCTTCCAGTTCTGCCCAAGGTTAAACATTATATTGAGCAAGATTGCATCCCTGGCGGGACGGAGCGCAACTGGATGAGTTATGGGCATTATGTAAGTGAATTGACGGAAGCAGAAATCGCTTTGCTGGCAGATCCGCAAACGAGTGGTGGATTGCTGGTTGCGGTGAGCGAAGCAGGCCATAAAGCTTTTCTACAGGTGGTAAACAGCCATGGTTTAAACCTTTCTCCTATAGGCGAACTCCTTGCTCAAGAGGAAACGCTGATCAAGGTTGTTTAGCAACTCACTTGGCAATGGAGCAGAATGAACACCCGAATCGTGGTATTCCATCGGTGGACCGAATCCTTCGAGACGTGGTGGATCATTCCCTGCCACGCCCTATGGTCTTGCAAGTGATTCGCGAGACATTGGAGGCCATAAGGAAGTGTCCTGATATCGCTGAGCCCAAGGCGATCCTTGCGCAAGTGAATGCGGATTTGGAATCACTTGCGGCCTCCCGTATCCAACCGGTCATCAATGCGACGGGTGTATTGATTCATACGAATCTAGGTCGAGTCCCTTTGGCGTCTGCAGCATTACAAGCGAGTACGGAACTTGCTCGTCAGTATTCAACCCTTGAATACGATCTACCTAACGGGCAACGCGGCAAACGCGGGAGTTATGTGGAGCGATGTTTAGCCGAGTTGTGCGGGGCAGAAGCTGCTGCGGTCGTCAACAATTGCGCAGCTGCTCTGGTTTTGGTTTTGAAAGCATTGATGGAGGGTGAAAGGAATGAAATTATTATTTCAAGGGGCGAGCTGATTCAAATTGGCGGGGGGTTTCGCATCCCGGATATTTTGGAAGCTGCGGGGGCTCAGATGCGAGAAGTAGGTACGACAAATAAGACGAGTTTGGAAGATTACCGTCGCGCAATTTCTGGACGGACGGCTCTGATTCTTCGTGTGCATAGGAGTAATTTTGTAATGTCTGGTTTTGTCGAATCCCCTTCACGAAAAGCATTGGCCGGACTGGCCCATGAAGCAGGTGTACCTCTGTTTGAAGACCTCGGGAGTGGTGCCTTGGTAGATACCTCCAGGTGGGCGGGTCTTCCAGGCGAAAGCATGCCTCGGGACGCACTTGGTGAAGGCATCGATATCGTTTGTTTTAGTGGTGATAAATTAATGGGAGGACCTCAGGCGGGGTTGATCGTTGGGCGTGAATCCTTCGTGACAAAGGCGAAGAAGCACCCATTCTATCGGGCAGTACGCTGCGACAAGATGATTTTGGCTGCCCTGCAAACTGTGGTCGAAGCCTACCTGGGGTCAGCTGATCCAGTTGATGAAGTTCCTCTTTACCAAATGCTGAATCGATCCCTTGAAAGCTTGAAGCAACGGGCAGAAAAAATAGTAGCTGCGTGGGGCGAAAGGAAGGGGCAATTATCCATTGTACCGCACGAGGGTAAGATCGGTGGTGGCGCCTTACCAGAAGCACAGGTGCCTTCTGTTGCATTAAATCTAAAAGTATCCGGAGTTCGTCCTGATGCCCTGGCAGCACAGTTGCGAGCCGCCTCTCCTCCGGTCATCGGCATTGTCGAAAAAGATGCTTTGATCTTTGATTTAAGGACGATCTTTCCTGAGCAGGATGATACTTTGTTAAACGCCTTACTATCACTAGCGAAGTAGGCGGGTGGAAATGCCTATTCAACCCTACATCCTCATGCTGGCTGGACATGTCGATCATGGCAAAACAGCTTTGGTTAAGGCCTTGACCGGGGTGGATTTAGATCGCTTGCCCGAAGAGAAAAAACGAGGCTTAACCATTGATTTGGGCTTCACTGTTTTGGAACTTTCAGAGGGTCGTTATCGTTTGGGTATTATTGATGTGCCGGGCCATGCAGATTTTATCAAGAACATGGTAGCTGGTACAGGGGGTGTGGATATTGGGCTGCTGGTCGTGGCAGCAGACGATGGTTGGATGCCCCAGACTGAAGAGCATTTTCAGATCTTAACGTATCTGGGTGTTAAGCGTTTAATTGTAGCTGTGAACAAAGCAGACCTGGATCAGGAATTAACTGCTTTGGTTGTTGAGCAAGTGCGAGAGCAATTGGCGGAGACTGCCTATGCCCAAGCACCGATCATCCCTACCTCTGCGGTACAACAGATGGGGCTCAATCCATTGCGGGCTGCCCTGGTTGAGGTGCTTGAAAATATGCCTGAGCCGGATGATTTCGGGCGTGCCCGTATTTTTATAGACCGCGTCTTCACGGTTATTGGCCAAGGAAGAGTAGTGACTGGCACACTACAGGGAGGAGCCTTGCAAGAGGGGCAATCCTTGAAATGGTTTCCTTTTGAAGAAACCGTGCGTGTTCGCTCTCTGCAAAGTCACGGTCGGGAACTATCGGAAGTGTGCCCTGGTACACGTGTGGCGGTTAATCTATCGACAGTTGCCGGGAACAAACACTCCCTGGATAAATTAGAGCGCGGTCAATTGCTAACAGATTCAGGCCCCGTTGAAGCAAGTCAGGTCATTGACGTGTTACTCATTCGGTCAGGCCGAGTGGATCATGTGCCGAAAAAAGGTCTACGTCCGCTTAAGCATGATACACGCGTGCGCATTCATATCGGGAGTAGCAATATCGCTGCGCAATTGATTCTGTTAGAGGCATCTGATCTGCTCCCCGGCGAACAGGCTCTGGCACGCCTTAAGCTTAAGTGTGCATCCGTTTTTTTGCTGGGAGATCGATTTATCGTTCGAGATTGGTCGGAGCAAACGACTTTGTGTGGAGGTGCCATATTGGACCCGCTTCCACCAAAAAGAATGTCTCCACGGCGAGGATCACAGAATGTTTATTTGAAGACGCTCGCTAAAAGTTCACTCACCTCAAGAGCGTTTCTCGTTGCTTTGGTCAAGCGCGATTTTTGTCTGAACCGCAAACACGTTGAGTGGCGCTTTCCGATTTCAAGGGATGAGTTTGCCGCACTTTGTGAGCGTGAGGAAGAGGCCGGTTTTTTGCGTGTTTGTGGCGAATGGCTGGTGGAAAATAAATATTGGGAGCAAGGGCTAAGTATTATAAAAAAAATGATTCATCTGCATCATAAAGAGGAACCTCAGGAAGCCGGGCTTTTGCTTTCCTCTTTGAAGAATCGTTTTTTAAAGGATCAAAGAAAGATACCAATGCATCTTTTTTTAGAGACGCTAGAGCAGGAGGGCTACCTGATCGAGGACACCTTCATTTGTGAAAGAAACCATCTGCCCCATTTGACCGAGAGGTTTAAGGAAGTGGAAGCCGGACTCCTGAGAGTCCTTTCAAGGGATACGGAGAACCCAATCGAAATCGACCAGGATGCGAATGATCAAGTCCGGGTGCTTCGTTACCTTTTGCAAAAGCAAAGCATCATACAAATCGGCGATAGAGGCTATCTCTTGAAGCAGGCTTACAATGAAAAAATAAAGCGGGTGGTATCGTATTTAAACAAAAACAAGTCTGCTCGAGTGAGTGAATTAAAGGAAGCTGCAAAGTTATCCCGAAAATACCTGATTCCGTTTCTTGAGTCTCTCGATAAACAAGGTATCACTGTTCGCCAAGGGGATTTGCGAAGCTTAGGGTCAGTGGACTGAATAATTGAAAATGCTCTTGTGTGGTGTATTAGAAGTTCCCTTACTAATTTTTCAACAACGTTCCTTTCAGTCACTCGATCCGCCTGTGGCGGAACAGGATCGCTGCGCGTGCAGGATTTTGGAGGGATTTTTCCTGTTTTGGCGAAGCCAAATCTTGTTGCCGAAGGCATCTAGCGAAGCGTTGTTTCAATCCTTGATTTATTAACCTTACTTAACATACAGCACACTAGTCTGGTTCGAGCTGCAGTGTCCGGTGTATATGAATAAGCCCCGGTACGATCGCGACCAGCCAAGCGGCGAACGCGAGCCCCACGAACTTAATAGGAAATAGAACAAGAGCCGCGATCCACAGCGCAATAAAACCAAATGTTCGCATCCAGCGTTGCCGCGGGCTATGAGTAGGTTTATCGCCAGGCCGCGCGAGGGGAGACATTTTTGGCCAAAGGAACCATCCTTGCGCCAGCGCCAACAGCATAAAGAAAAACCATGGACGGCTTTTGTGCGTCAGCACCGGATTCTCGTCCAACGGCGGTTCCTCACCGCTGGCAAGCGTGGACTCCATGGCGTTCCAGACATAGTTCGCGTTCGGGCGCGCACCGGCGCCAGCCATATTCTCTTTGCTTGGCTTTAAGCGCCAACGATAGAGCACCCGACCGTCCGAATTTACGGCAAGAACCGCGGGTTGATAATACCCTTTGGGGTGTGATATCCAGGGACGCTCGGTCAGATGACCGATGTTCTCGTTGAAATAAACATCGATCATTTCTCGTTCGCGTAGAGTTGCGAGAATCTCGTGATGCGGATCACCGACAACAGGATAGCCAAGCTCCCACTCTTCCTCAGCCTCAGTGGCTAGGGTTTGTGGTTCGCTGGTTATGCCATAGAGTTCACCACCCGCTTGCCGAATTTTGTCAAGAACACCAGTCTCAACGTAGCCTCGTAACTCGAGACGACAGGGAGGTCACCAGAGACCGCGGTAAAATAGCAATGTAATGAATCTTTTGTCCGCCAGCTGATCGTCCAGCCAGGTTGCCCGAACACCTTCCGGTGGATCGAGCAGGGGCGGGATTCCATCTCTTACTTGGTCCAAAAAGCTGAATCCGAAGTCA
>JAPUIL010000382.1 GCA_027297085.1 Verrucomicrobiota bacterium
TACCTTGTCCGTATTCCATCCGAAAAATGCCCTTTCGATTTTGTCGCCACCGCGGTCCGTAAAAACGAAAACTCCTTCGTTACTTCCAAAGTTGAATCCCAGAGGGTCGAGGTCTCCTTCTCTCACAACATGAATCCACATGTCGATTTCGCGTTCCCGCATGATTTGTGGCAGGATAATGTCAAACTTGTCCAGAAGAATTTGATTTATCATTTTCGCAACTTCTTCGTCCATCTGAATTCGTTCATTAAATCTCCCGAAATCTTGTGCATGTAATCCCTGGGTAAGGATGAGGATGCAAAAGAATGTTAAGAAAATCCGAGCTTTATTCATGTTTGGCTCCTCAGGAAGTGTAAGATTAGGTGTCGCGTTAACATCTAACGCTCCTTAGTCAAGCACTGATTGTATTTGGTGCAACAGCCCAGTGGCAAGCCAAGGACTGTTTCTGCCTACTGCTCCCCCTTAACTTGCCACTACGGGCCTTATTTACCTGCAATGAGATACAGCTCTTTTTTCAGCGTCGTTAAATATTCGGTACCGTTTTCGGTGGCAACCGCCTGTTCATGATCCCAGAAGAACAAATACTGGTCTTCATCTTTGTTGGGTGTCGGCGACGGCATATAGAAAAAATACTCCAACACATAGTGGTGATTGGGTGCGAGCGGTATATCATGCGTCCAATCCGGGCCGTACGAGCCAACCCTCGGGCTGAAGTCAGTATAGAGGGGATGGCAGTCGATACTCAACAGTGTTTTTTCAGGATCATATCCAGAGGAATAAGCAGAAAAATTGTTCTTCGGCTGAACCATATGCATTTGGGGATCCACAACAATAATCCCTGCTTCATCGAATTTTTTCTTGTAGTTTTTAACTATCTCACGAGGGGTCAGCCCGGCCTTGATTGTTTCTATCAGAATCTTATCGATTTTCAGGTATTCCGCATAGAGTCTTTTGATTTCAGACGGCGGCTCCGTCTCATCTTCACGGAGCACATAGGCAAACATTCCCTGGCTTGGAAATGCAACGATGTCGCCCCTCTGGACCACACTTTGTTCATAACCTTTTGTCCTTCCCCTTTGTGATACTCCCGTGCTTCTCCGGGTAAAGATCGTTCCATATCTGATATCGGTTCTTTTGCTTACACCCGGCACAACTTCGGCAATAGCTTTCATGACCCGTTCATTTTGATCACTGCGCTCTCTCTTCCATTTTGCAACTTCGACCGGCACCGGACTTGAAATGTAATCCAGCAGCACATATTCGGACGAGACCAGCCTGTCGGTATATGTATCACCGAGCTCCTTGGCCAATAAGCGGTAGTCCGTATACGAAATGCCGTCCAGTACATTTCTGGTAGTCGGCCATGGTCCCAGATCTTCCATGAAATTGATCGCAATGCGTTTGGGGTCACGTTCTTCAACAAATTCTTTGAGGCCCTTAAACCGGTAATCATATTCTGTCATAGGGTCTGACACCGGTTCCACCACAAAAACCGGATCGTGGATTATGTCGTAGGCTCCGCTTTCTTCGAGTAAATTGGCTTTCACTTCTCCCCTTTGACGCTGTGTAGCTCCCCAGCGGCGCCCGAGAACCGCCCGTTCGATCCTGTCTCCGCCACGGTCAGTGAAGACGAAAAGGCCGGATTCACTGCCCAGCTCTTCTCTGCCAAAGCGGTCGGGAATTGCATCTCTCATCACGTGAATCCACATGTCGACATTGTTCTTTCTCATTGCCTGGGGCAGAATGAGGTCAAACTTTTCCCGGCGAATCTGATTTCTCAATTCCACGGGAATCGCCCCTCCAAAATCCTGAGCCTGTAGTTCGGCAAAAGGTTCTGTGATCAGCACAGCAAACAAAATAAGCATAACGCGAGATTTCATGACTTTCTCCTCTTTTGATTTTTGGTGGCAACTATTACGTAAGCGTATGGTTTTTAAAATATTTTCTACTCCGTGGGCGGTACGATCTTCAACCATTTCACCGGTAATCTACGACCCTTCGATAGTGTAATCGCCACATTACCAGGGTAACGGCGATAGGCGGGGAAGTTTTTCATCACGCATGGCGGCATGATATAAAAAAGTCGCCACGACCACCGATGACTGCATCATCCCTTCCGGAAAGAGGCGCTCATAAGTGTCCATATTGATATGGGCAATCCAGTCAAGCATATCATATGCATCCTGATCAAACTTCAAGCCAAGCAAACCGACTCCCTTTAATCCTGCACCTGGATCTCTACCGGTATAAATATGTTTAAACCCAAGACCATGCAAGGGCTTTATCCATTCTTTAAATATTGCCCGGAGCTCCTCGTTTCCCCCAGCTTCAATACCCCTCATAGCGCTGGGACCGAGATCCTGATTAAAAGTTATGACATGATTATCATAATCTTTTTTGTACTGCTTCGTTCTCGGGTCGGCAAAGTGTTTGTAGACATGCATCGTCTGGCCTGTATCGCCCGAGCCATCATGTCCACCCCAAAGCCCCAGGCGAATAGTCCTCCGAGGCTTCACCCCGATGGCCTTGAGGATACGCATCGCTTCTATCGCCGTAGCCGAACCCGCAGCGTTATCTATGGCTCCGGTTCCGTGAGGCAAAGACTGTAGATGAGCGGCATTGATAACGATTTCATGCGCCAGGTCTGTGCCCGGAATCTCGGCAATGACGTTATGACCATTCGGATCCCCTCGGTATAGGGTTGTCCTGACTTCGATTTCCATTTCGACAGGAATGCCATCTTGAAGAATACGCAACATGCGGTTGTAATGCTCCACTGCCAAAACCAGCTCCAAGGGCCGGGAAGGCGAATTCACGTCCCATGGCTTCTCTATTCTGTTGTATCTACCCGTTCCAGCAACGGACCCGAAATAATGGCCTGGATCCGTTTTAGCAATTGCCACAGCACCCTCGGCAAATACAAAATCAACGATTTGCTGTTTCAATTCATTGGGGCCGCGATTGCGACGCTCTCTCCTAACAGGGGGACCAATGGCGACTTTTTCCTGCTCATCGAGCCATTCGTCGGACCTCTTTATGGGATAGCCGCTTTCATGGCGAAAGGTGCTTGCCCGGTTCCACATCTGGACACCAAAATAGGGCGAGATCTCCTGAATCGGCATGATGAATACGATTCGATCTTTTAACTTTCCACGATATTGTTCCAGATCCTTTACGGAAGTAATTTCATCAAAATTGATGTGGATGACATTCGCATTGACCTTCCCATTGGAACCGGATGACCACAGTGCGGGAAAGGCAATTATCGGCATATAATCAGGGGATGTCATGTGCACTGAGACGTAATCAAAATCCCAGCCGTTACCGAACTCATACGGCTCGAGATGAGCATTGTCGATACCGTACTCTTTAAGCCGCTTGACGCACCATTCTGCCGCCGCACGATACGCAGGCGTTTTCGAATTCCGTCCGCCAAAAATATTGGTCAGCATGTGGGCATTTTCCATAACATCAGAATTTTCAAATTCATATTCCATGAGCTGCTGCACAACATCATAGTAAACCGGTTCGTAGCCCTTATCCTGTGCAGACACGGTAGACCCTGTCAAAAGATGCAAAAATAAACTGGCCATAAAAAAGCGGATACCTTTCATAAGACTCCTCCTGATAAAAAGTATAAACTGATATCTCTTCATTCACTTCTGAAAAGAGCTTGAGTAGGTTGTTTTAATATGTGAGTTGCTTTTTGCAAGTAATTTTTTTCTCCCCGGGCTGTGCGATTTCTCATCCATAAAAAGAGTGCCTTCATGGGCTTCCTCCAACAAGCCTGTCCGGTCGACGTTTGCACCCGTAAATGCCCCTTGACATGGCCAAAGAATTCGCTTTCAAGTAGATTCTCTGGTATGGCGCCACAGGGAAGCCAATCGCAAC
>JAPUIL010000383.1 GCA_027297085.1 Verrucomicrobiota bacterium
CATTCACGACTACCTCCGTTGTGTTAAAGCCAACGATGAAAATGTGGGCCGTATACTCGTCTATTTAGAAGAGTCAGGGTTGGCCGGCAATACCCTCATCTGCTATAGCAGTGACCAAGGGTTTTACCTCGGTGAACATGGATGGTATGATAAACGATTTATGTATAACGAGTCGTTTTTTACTCCTTTACTAATGCGCTGGCCCGGGCACATCGAACCGGGCACTGTTGTTGAGGAGCTGGTGCAAAACATCGATATCGCCCCCACTTTTCTTTCACTCGGGAAAGCGCCCGTTCCTGACACTATGCAAGGAGAAGACCTCACACACCTACTCTACGGAATCAAACCCCTGCAATGGCGCAGCCATCTCTATTACCACTTCTATGAGTCCTACGACAGTATGCACAAAGTAGCGAAACATGAAGGTGTTTTCGATGGTCGCTATAAACTCATCCACTTTTACGAAATCGACGAATGGGAATTCTTCGACTGCGAAACCGATCCGCACGAAATGCACAACCGTATTTCTGACGCCTCATTTCGAAACACAATCAATTCATTGAAAATCGAATTGTCCAATCTGAAAAGACAATACAAAGTTGAGTCTCCCCTATAATTACCCTAAGCATTATGTTCATGAACAAACGAAAACTATTTCCTTTTCTATTATTTATTTTCTCAATCACATGTGCCTGGGCCGCTGACAGACCCAATGTGGTGATCATTCTATCAGATGATCAGGGTTGGGGAGACTTGAGTGTCCATGGTAATACCAATCTGGATACACCCAATATCGATCGCTTGGCTTCTCAGGGCATGGAACTGGAACGCTTCTACGTCTGCCCCATCTGCTCCCCCACCCGGGCGGAATTTCTGACCGGTCGTTACAATCCCCGCACCGGAGTTCGCTCCGCCAGTAAGGGGGAAGAACGAATGGATCTGGACGAGAGTACCATTGCGGAAGTTTTCAAGGCCGCCGGTTACAAGACAGCCGCTTTCGGGAAATGGCATAACGGCATGCAACCACCCTATCACCCCAACGCCCGCGGATTTGATGAATACTACGGCTTTTGCTCCGGTCACTGGGGTCACTACTACTCACCCATGCTCGAGCACAACGGCGAGCTGGTTACCGGCAAGGGCTTTATCATCGACGATTTTACCACTCACGCCATGGACTACATCGAGGACAACAAGGACGAGCCCTTCTTTGTTTACCTGCCCCTGTGCACCCCGCACTCGCCCATGCAGGTACCGGAACCCTGGTGGAACAAATTTGCCGAAAACGATCTGCCACTGCGGGCCCGCCCCGACCAGGACGAGAATCTTCAACACTCGCGCGCTGCCCTCGCCATGTGCGAAAACATCGACTATAATGTAGGTCGCCTTATGAAGAAACTCGACGATCTCGAACTGACCGAAAACACCATCGTCATTTACTTCAGTGACAATGGCCCGAATGGTTACCGATGGAACGAAGATATGAAGGGTCGCAAAGGCAGTGTGGAAGAAGGGGGTGTGCGCTCACCGTTCTTTATCCGTTGGCCTGAGAAAATTACTTCCGGAACCAAGATTGACACCATCGCCGGTAGCATCGATCTGCGCCCCACTCTCACCGATCTCTGCGGTATTGAGGATGCGGGTACACTTCCGATGGATGGTGTCAGCTTAAAACCACTGCTTCTGCAAACAGGCGAAAAATGGCCGGATCGACTCTACGTGAATCACTTTAAAGGCAAAACCAGCGTTCGCAGCCAACGCTACCGGTTGGGATTCCAGGGGGGCCTCTTCGACATGCTTAAAGATCCGGGTCAACGTGTGGACGTGCGCAAAAAGCACCCCAAGGTATATAAAAAGCTGCTCGCCGCTCAAAAGGAATTTGATAACACTGTGGTAGCTGAGCTTCCCACAACAAAAACCGACGAACGACCATTCCTGATCGGCCATGCTGATTACGATTTTACGCAAATGCCAGCTCGGGATGCGATTACCACCGGAGCAATAAAACGTTCCAACGGCGCACCCAACTGCTCTTACTACACCAACTGGGTAAATACCGAGGATACCATTTCCTGGAACGCGGAAGTTCTCAAAGAAGGCGACTACCGCGTGGAAGTTTATTACACTTGCCCCGAAGAAGATCTCGGTTCTGTTATGCAGCTGAGTTTCGGCGGCAGCAAAATCACCAAGGAAGTCACAGTAGCCAACGATCCACCTCTGGTCGGCCCAAAGTTTGACCGTTCACCTCGCAAGTCAGAGTCGTTTGTCAAAGACTTCAAACCCATGGACCTCGGCGTCATACATTTGAAAGAAGGGCAAAACCAACTTACATTATCCGCTTTAGAAATACCGGGGAGTCAAGCCATGGAAATGCGTTTGCTTATGTTTCACCGCGTAAACTGATTTTTTTTATCAAATAATAGTCTATGAAAAACTACCTGAAAATATTCACTCTTCTGACAGCCTGTTGTGCTGCGAACTCGCTATTTGCCGCCTCCCACGCGGATCATGGCTGGAAATCGCTTTTTGATGGCAAGACACTCAAAGGATGGGCAATAACTCAAGGCTTCGCCAACTACTATGTGGAAGACGGCGCCATTCTTGGACGTACCGCGGAAGGTAGCCCCAACACATTCCTCACCACCTACGATCATTTTGGCGACTTTGAACTGAAATTCGAGTGCAAGGTCGACAAAGGCCTCAACTCCGGCGTTCAAATTCGCTCCCACAGCCGCGACTGGGGCAGCCGCCGTTACTTCGGTCCTCAGGTTGAAATTGAAACCAGCCCGGGACAATCAGGTTGGATCTATGGTGAAGGCCTCAACACGGGTTGGATCTCCGAAGAGCCTATGTCTAAGGACAAAGCAGTCAACGAACACAACTACATGAAAAACGGCGAGTGGAATGAATATCACATCATCGCCAAGGGCGACACCATCACCACCTTCATCAATGGAAACAAAGTCACCAAGATGAAACTGCCGAGCACCATTCATCGCGAAAATCCTTCCGGCAGCATCGGCCTGCAAGTTCATGGCATTAAAGCCGGCACCGGCCCCTATGAAGTCCGCTGGAGAAACATCTATATTAAAGAGCTTTGAGCTTAAAATAGATCGCTTATTATTAAGGGTCCACAGTAGGCGGACCCTTTTTATTTCCGACACAAGTGATTTCGGAGCAGGCTGGAATGGCACTCACTTAAGCGGTTTTTTGTCAAATATCGGAGCAAGACTGGCTTCGGGGTCATTCCTTACAATCGTGCATGCCACCTGCCATGAGCTTGTCGAATGGATGCGGGATTTAAGGATCGCGGTAGGGACCGCCGTTACCGGCAGCCCCCCGCACAGATCCGTACGTGAAGAACTACCTCATACGGCTCCTCCCTCAGGTGTAAC
>JAPUIL010000384.1 GCA_027297085.1 Verrucomicrobiota bacterium
GAGACCAGTGCCTTAACAGCTGTGAGTCCTGAAGATGGAGCCCGGATATGGGAAACCCAGGAACCGGTCCTAGATGCCGAGGTTAGAGCTTCTTCCTCGCGGCGGATTAGGCATGGAACCGCATTTTTGATCCGTCACCAGGATTCGGATACGTACTATATATTTAGCGAAAATGGCGATCTGATTATCGCTGAGCTTACCTTGAACGGCTACAAGGAGATCGGCCGGCAGAACGTTTTGGAGCCCACCAACTTTGCTATGAATCGCAAAGTGGTATGGAGTCATCCCGCTTTTGCTGGAAAGACCATGTTCGCCCGCAACGACAATAAATTAATTGCGGTGGACCTGGATGAGAAAAGTTATTTAGAATAATCGTTCACAAATTCCCCTATGAATAAAACTTCCCCAATACTTCTTGCACTGTTTCTCGTCCTGGCAGGATGCTCCGAGAAAGCATCGGCGCAAAACTGGCCTCAATTCCGTGGCCCTTACCAGACCGGAGTTGTCGACCAATTCGAGATTCCGACGTCTTGGAGTATTGAAAAAAATCTGGCCTGGAAAGTACCTTCTCCGGGACAAGGTTGGTCCTCACCCATCGTCTGGGAGGACAAGGTGTTTGTTAGCTGTTCCCGGTTAAAGGGTGAGGATTTTTCCGATAGCCAGGACAGGAGCAAGCGGGATCGTATCTCGGTCTTGAATGAGTATGAATTGGCAATTCACTGTTATGACCTGAATAGCGGGCAGGAACTCTGGAGCCAGGTCGCCTTTTCAGGGCAACCGCTGATTCCGACTCACCGGAGAAGTACCTACGCTAATGAAACTCCAGTCACGGACGGAGAACGGGTGTTTGTCTACTTCGGCCCGATGGGCCTCTACTGTTATGATCTTGATGGGAATCTCCTCTGGAAAAAAGATCTGGGTGTTTATCCGATGGAAAAAGATTGGGGGACGGGCAGTTCCCCCGTGATCCATGATGACCTGGTCTATTTGCAGATCGACAATGAAGAAAACTCCTTTGTCGTGGCGCTGGATACCGAGTCGGGTGAAGAGCGTTTTCACATTCCACGGGAGGAAGGATCCAATTGGAGCAACCCAATGATCTGGCAGAACAAGCTAAGAACAGAATTGGTAACGCAGGGGAGTATGGTCCGTTCCTACGATTCCAAGAGTGGTGAATTGCTCTGGACGTTGAAACAATCGGGAGGACGTAACAATAGCACACCATCCGGCAATGAAGACCTGTTGTTTGTTGGTAACGAAAAACGGGGCGGTGGCGGTGTACTCTATGCGGTTAAAGCAGGTGCGACGGGAGATATTACTCCGGCTGATGGCGAATTTTCCAGTTCCGGAGTGGCCTGGAGTAATCCCAATGGTGGAATTGCCATGGCCTCACCTTTGGTTTATCAAGGCTACGTCTACGCATTTGAACGGGAGTCCAGCAGAGTCAATTGTTATGTAGCGGAAACCGGAGAGGTAGCCTATTACCGCAAACCGATTCCGGATTCGGGTGATTTCTGGTCTTCGCCTTGGGGCTATGACGGCAAGGTTTATTGCGTAGACGGAAACGGTCTCACGCATGTTCTCGCTGCGGGGGAAGAATTCAACCTTCTCGGACAATTTCCGCTCAATGATCAAATCTGGGCGACTCCTGCCATCACTCCCGGATCTATTGTATTTCGTGGTGTGAACAATATTTACTGTGTCCGAAATTAATCGGTTGGAAGTGCGGACCTGCATAGCGGAAGGGAAGTTTCGTATCGCGAAGGCAGACGGTCAGGGTCGAATTTTTCGTGGACTTGAACGAAACAAGCTATATTAACTAGGTGTTCCCCTTATAGCTTATACCTTTTATTATATCGTCCCCTATGAGAATCTTTCTTCGCTTACTTCTTATTCTGGCAGCTGGCCTGGTGCAGCTCCAAGGGCAAAACTGGCCTCAATTTCGAGGGCCGGACAAATCCGGCGTTATTGCAGGGTTTGAAATCCCCACGGAATGGGACGCGGAGCTGAATATGAAGTGGAAGGTGCCGAACCCCGGAAAAGGTTGGTCGTCTCCTATCGTTTGGGGTGACAAGATATTTCTGACGGCTTCTCAGTTGAAGGGATCTGAAGACACACCCCAAAAGGTCGGTGGAAATCTCGACCGGATATCCCTCGAAAACGAATTCGTTTTGGATGTGGTATGTTTCGACAAAAATAACGGAGAGATGCTGTGGAGAAAAACGGCCTACGAGGGACACCCCAATGTAAGGACTCATGGCGGGAGTCCCTATGCGGCGGAAACTCCCGTTACTGATGGAAAGCGAGTTTACGCGCATTTTGGTACGATGGGTCTCTATGCCTATGATATGGATGGTCAGCTGGCCTGGAAAAAAGATTTAGGGGTGTATGAGATGGACGGTGACTGGGGCACTGGCACATCTCCGATGATGCATGAAGGAATACTTTATATGCAGATTGATAACGAAGATTTTTCTGCTCTGATAGCCATTGATGGAGAAACCGGAAAAGAACTATGGTTTGTCAGCCGGGATGAAGCCTCCAACAGAAGTACCCCCATGATATGGCGAAACCGGATTCGCACCGAGCTGGTAACGCAGGGAGCAATAGTCCGTTCCTACAACCCGCAAAATGGAGAGCTTTTGTGGCAGATGAACATGCAGGGGGGGCGAAGTTGTTCGACCCCAGTTGGGGATAGCGAACGGCTCATCGTAGCAAACGAAAAGCGGAATGCAGGTGGATTTATGTATTCTATCAAAGCTGGAGCCTCCGGTGATATTTCACTGGCAGAGGGTGAAACTTCCAACCATGCAATCGAGTGGGTGAATCCCAATGGGGGTATCGCCATGTCTTCTCCGTTGATGTATCAGGGAAAAGTATACGCCTTTGAAAGGCGCACGGGCTTGGTCAGTTGCTACGATGCCAGAAATGGTGACGTATTTTATTACCGTAAGCATCTTCGCAAGGCGCGGGAGTTTTGGTCTTCACCTTGGGGATACAATGGAGAGGTGTTTTGTATAGATGGGAAAGGGATTACACATGTTCTGGACGCAGGCCCGGATTTCCATGAAGTCCGGCAAAATGTTTTAGATGATCAGATTTGGGCCACGCCAGCCTTCACTCCCGGTTCGATCGTTATACGCGGGGCTGAATACCTGTATAGTATTGAAAATGGAAGTAGGGACACTTCTCAGTTGAGCAATTAGCTTCTCGAGGTAGGGCTCGATCGCCGAGCGAGCCGTGGATTTACAAACAGCGGTTTTGGCAAAACCACCTTACCACTATACAATTTACTGTAGAGTTTGAGGCCCACGCGGTATCCTTAATTTTAGGCACCTCAACCGCCTCTGCCGGACGGTAGGCCCAATGTTTAACCGTTTCGCCAGTTTGCCCGGAAATCGCAGAAGTGGAAACAATGGTAGTAACCAGGCCAGGTGACTTCGTCTCTGCAAATTAAACGATTTTGGGTGATTCAATAACATCAGGATTGAAATGCTCCTAGTACTTTATTGAACGGACATTGTCCCAATCTTGAAAATTCGACGGCAGAGCGGGGACGGGTCCTCGAAGCGCCGATCACTGGGACTTGAGTTCGTATCCTTGATGTGACAAAACATGAGACTTTATTTATTCAACACGGTACTGGCTTGCAAATAATTACAAAATTTCCCCTCTCAATAAAAGAAAAACTGCATGAAAGCGCATTGATTGCAAATTCTTCAATTTACGGCTTTCCGCTCCTACCAAAACGAGTTGAAATAAAACTTTTAATCCGTGAAAGACTCAGACACTCAAGAATTACCCCGCAAACAACCACAAGACCTGCGCAGCCACCGCTGGTATGGTGTGAACGACCTCCGGTCCTTTGGGCATAGATCGCGCTCGGCCCAGATGGGTTACAGCCGTGAAGATTACGCGGGCAAGCCGGTCATCGCGATCCTGAATACCTGGAATGATATCAATCCCTGTCATATGCATTTCAAGACGCGGGCAGAGGAAGTAAAGCGTGGGATTTGGCAAGCGGGCGGCTTTCCGATAGAATTACCAGCACTATCTCTTTCTGAAAATTTCATGAAGCCCAGCACCATGATGTATCGGAACCTTTTGGCTATGGAAGCTGAGGAACAACTTCGTTCTTATCCAGCCGATGGAGTCGTCT
>JAPUIL010000385.1 GCA_027297085.1 Verrucomicrobiota bacterium
TTCATGAAAACCTGCGGTTTTCAAACTTTCCCTTCAGTCACCGACCCCGAAGCAAGCATCGGGGAATAACAAGTTTAAGTTAGCATACCAGAAGGAAACTCCTCCGAATTGCTGTCGCGACAGGGACCATCCATTCGCATATTGAATCCACAAACGGGTTGGCTCTCTTCTCTCCTTAATGTCATCAACTTCCGGATACATGTAGTTCTTATCACGAATATCCAATCAAATACAGATTCACAATCAATCAAAGAAGACTAGATCTTCCAAATTGAAATCTCAACGCTCAGAAAGCCCTTCCCCGTGGCAAGACCACGGGGTATTATCCATGGGCTTCCTGTCCCGCACCTCGGCCAGGACCGCATTTCGATTGGTCGATTGTGAATATAGGTACCCTGCGGCAGAGACCGCAGGGTAAGTCTACCTGATTCTATCGGCGGAATAGATAATTCGGAAAATAATCGATAAACCGTTGCAGTTCGACGGCATTGAAGCTCTCATACTTCTGTTTGTTTTTCTATGTCCAATCCTACATTTCTAGTAACGAACGATGACGGTATTCACGTGTTCTTCCTTCGTGCATTGGTTGATGCCCTTTGCGAGCATGGTACTGTTTATGTAGCGGCGCCAAAGCGTGAACAAAGTTGGGTAGGAAGGGGAGTCTCTCGGCACCGTGAGGTAAGCGTTGTCCCGTATGAAGGATTTACTAATGCCCAGGCATGGGAAGTGGATGGAACTCCGAGTGATGCTGTCAATATTGCACTTGGACATTTGTTGCCTAAAAAACCAGATGTTGTGGTATCGGGAATTAACGTTGGCTTCAACGCGATGATCCCCGTTCTATACAGCTCAGGTACAGTTGCCGGAGCCCTTGAAGGTGCCAGTTGGGGATTATCAGCAGTGGCACTGTCTATGCACCTTCTTGCTCATGATTTTGACAAAGTTAAAGAAGATTCAGTCAACTTACCGGACAACATTAAGACTCGCGTAAAACTCGCCGCGCGCATGGGAGCCAAATTTTCAGCCGGGCTGGTAGGAGAATCCAATGATGATTGTATGGTAAGCAATATAAACTTTCCCGCTAATTTGAAGGCCGATTCACCTTGGGTAGCGACACAACCAGGAAAAATAAAAATCGACAGCTTCTTTGAGAAAACAAGTTCGGGTAACTACAGATTTCGCTATATGGAACGAACCCCGTATGGTAAGCAAAGCGGACTTCCGATTGACTATGAAGTGTTCTCAGAAGGCAGTATCAGTCTATCATTACTCAATTTCCACAACGTCTCGCAAGAATTCAGACTTTGAATACAAGATTTGCTGCTCGAACAATTTCAAATATCCTGGTCCTAATCATTTTTCTGAAAAGGATGTTATACCACTTTTCACTAAGAATGCGACCGTGGCAGAATGGATTTTCGGCTGGAGCAAGGCTGCGGCCCTTGACTGGGCCCAGGCCCTGGCAAGGGCCGCGAACGCCGCACCCGCCAAAAAGCCATCTGTCCCACTGGGATGCGCTCCTTATGAAAGTTCGCAGCGTTCCGCCCTCCTGCAAGTATCCAGATACTCGCAGGAAGGCGCGCCTTGCGCTGCTTTCAGAATGAGTTGCCCCACGGTCGCATTCTTAGTGAAAAGTGGTATTATTGTGCCAACAACCAAAATAAATTTCCCAGCAATACAGCAAACATTGCTTTCCACCCATTTTAGAGCATACTTATAAGTCTAATGAAAGTCTCCGTTATAATAACTGCCTATAGAGGCGCTCATTTGCTCAAGCGAGTTTTGCATGAATATTTGTTTCAATCCAGGCAGCCGGATGAAATCATTGTGGCTGAAGATGCTGAGGACTTAAATATAAGGCATCTAATTTCTTCGAAATACAAAAGGAACCTCAAAATTGTCCATGTATGCCAAAAAGACGAAGGTTATCGAAGATCTACTATTTTAAATAAATCCATTGCTGCTAGCGATGGAGATTACATAATTCTTTCCGATGCAGATTGCCTTCCTCACAAAAGTTTCGTGAAAGACCATGCTGACTATGCCCGGCCCAACCAATTCATTCTGGGAACGCGCGCCTATGTGGATGAAAGTATCATCCCTTCCTTTAAGCCTACCTTACCGAGGAGACTTTACCACGCTTTTAAAAAACAAATTTTCCCAAGAAAAGTTTCATTTCGTTTGCCCTATATAAATTGGGATTCCAACACCGATCCTCTAGGAGCCAATATGTCTTTTTGGAAAGAAGACCTCATAAAAGTAAATGGATTCAATAATGATTTTATTGGCTGGGGGCATGAGGATATGGAATTGATCTCCCGCATGAAAAACGTGGGGTTAAAAAATTTATTCCTCCATCAACAGTGTATTCTCTATCACCTAAATCACCCTATCCTATCCCGTGAAGACGAAAGTTTGAATACACAATTATGGAACGAATCAAAAGCTCGCGGAGATACTTGGGGAAAAAACGGTCTCGACCGATACTTATCAACCGCAAAGGAATCTCTTATAAAAACGACGTTTAAAGCCTGACGTTCATGACAAATAAAAACGCCATTTTAACGAGTGTAAGCAGCGAGTATTATAAATACTTCTTCATTTTTAATCGATCACTACAAAGATACTTTCCAAATTATCCAGAATTGATCGTTTTGTGGCAGAAGCTAACCCCTGAACAACTAGCACACCTCAACAATATTCCGAGAGTTCAGAGTTGGGATGTGGATGCGATCGAATTTGAAGCAGGTCCTCCAATGGTTGGTCGTGAAAGCGATGATCCGAAAATTTATTATATGCGGTTTCTTATTTTTTCGAATCTGTTTAATGACTACGATAACATTCTGTACCTGGATACGGATATAACCATTCTCCGCCCCCTTGATGAGCTTCTCGATAAAAAAGAATTCACCATTATTGACGATCCATATAAGGGAAAGCATCCCATTATTAGGACCAACATAAATGAAGAAAAACTCGATCGCCTTACCCGGGAGGACAAGCTGCCAAGCTTGCCGAAATTTGGCGCCAACGCCGGAGTCTTCCTTGCTCCTCGCAGCATACGGTCCGAAGAGAATTTCCAGGAACTAATGAAAATCAAAGAACGGTACAGGGATTATCTTAATTTGGGAGATCAATCCGTAATGAATCTTTGGATACTTAAATATAGCCTGTGCAAAAGAGCCGATTTCCGGTACAATTTTCAGCCGTTACTACTAGATTACCGGCGCGCCGGGGATGCATTTCGGCACATTCATATTTTCCACTTTAACGGCATGGTCAGAACCCCTCACTTAGCGTTACTCATGAACATGTCTGCGCTATGCTGGAGAATACCGTGGGCGGGGCGTTGGATTTATTACGTCTTTCACAGGTTTTTCTTCACCCAAAATACGGTACGTTTTCCACGACTGAATTTTTTACTAAACTGGTGGAATCGCCGATTCTTGACCCTGTAATCTGGGAATTGCCGGCATCTTGAAACCAGGTGGCTCTGAGTCTCGATTAAGGACCTTATAGGAATTCCGATTAGCCAATTCTGAAGAAGCTGACTAGCCAAAATCCCATTCGGAAAAATGAAGGAGAAAAGACCAAAGCACTGACCTCCGGATCATTTGAGTGGTGCTACCCAAATAGTACTGAGAAAACAACCGGGGCGTCCATCCTGCCGACTGGTATCACGCTGACCTCCAAACACGTACAAGCGACCTGAATGAATAGCACAGACCATGGATTTTATTCGATAAACCAAATGCCCGTATTCTCTCCAACAATCCTGTTCCGGATCGTATTCTTGAATGAGGTCGGTTAAGAAAATAGCGTGAGTTTTTGGATCCTGATACTTCATGCCCCCGACCACCAGTAAATTTCCATCATAGCCCAGCGTTGTGCAATCGTGATGTGAAACTCCGACTGACATGGGGGCAATACGCTGCCAAGTCCGCTCCCGGAAATGATAGCGAAATGAATCGGCAATCACCTCTTCATTTCCAGTAGTCGGGGTGTAAGTAAAGGTGGAGTCTCCTTCCACGGGAGGCGTTTCTTCAAGTTGCCCGCCAGGCAAGTAAAGATAGTCGCCAATAATGGCGCTTCCTCGATGTGTAGCATGCTGGGGTACTTCCGGTTCATTTACCCAAGAGTCTTCCAACGATTTTCCCTCTTTGACAGACAAGCTCCAATGGATGGTTGCCGACGTTTTCCGGTCTGAGTAGCATCCTCCCAGTACATGAATGCGTCCTTCAAAATACTGCGCGGTTGGCCCATACATCGGTTTAGGAAAATCGGGTAATCGATGCCACTCTTTTGTTTGAAGATCCAAACAATAGCAGGTAGCCGTGCATGGATGAACCCCAGGACCCAATTGTCCCCCCAGCCAATAAAGAAAACGATTGGCCTCACAGGCTACCGCCTGATGAGTTTCAGCCGCATCATCGGGTATGGAAATATCGTCCCACCATTCATCAGAAATTAAATCATAGATACTTACCTCCCGGCTCGTACTCAAAGTGTCATAGTCACAAAACCCGCCACTCATGATGACAAGGTCTCCCGCTCTTAAACCGGACGAGGAGTAAAGGGTGCGGGGTCCGTAACCCAATAGTTTCCAATCCATATCACCCGAACCAGCAACATAACGTTTAAGCGCCTGCTTATCCTGAATCCGCTCCAAAAGGCGGGGATTGAAAACCTTGATCAGTTTACCAATCCACAAATTAATTTTCTGCTTTATGGTCATAGCCACGGACGTCCTAAAGAGGTTGATCCACCAGCTGACACGGAAGCATAGCCGCATCCCGCATTCCGTGAATGATCTTTTTATCAGCCGGGCAAAATGTCGCCAGAATTCCAGCCAGTTCGGCCTCCTCTCCTTTGACAAAAAAGTACGGACACAACCTTAGGCGGCCCTGCATAGGGAAAGTCGTCTCCGGATCTCCGTAAACCGGGTGGGAGATTCTTTTTGGTTTACGGTACTCTTGAAGCACATGCAGATGGCGTTCGCTCATTTCAACCGCTCGCTGTATCCCCTCTGTCCATACTTCTTTCGAAGAATCGCTCCCCAGAGTAACACTTCTTGCGCCCCAAGCCGTTTCATGAAATCCACTGATCTTTATGATCAAATTTCGCTCTTTTTGTGAGGCTTCCGATAGATCAGTCCATTCGCGTATTGGTTTTCCACCTACCAACGGTCCATCCAGAACGGCTGTGGGCGGCAAGGGAGTATGATCCATCACCCAGGTTCTGGGAATCGCTTTCGAAAGAGCCTTGAATGATCGTTTGGGCAGATTTTCCCGCCAGAAATCTTTGAGCATACTATGGTGAAACAATCCCAGGCTCAGCTTTTCTTCCTGAAAAGCCCGCATAGGAGGAGTCAGTTCAACATCCTCCCGTTCGAGCGCTTCAAAGAAATAGGGGAGGGTTTTAAGATTGGGCAAATCAAACAGCTCGAAGAACCGGTAGATCACATCCACTTTCTCAGGATTGCCATCGATGGATACATGGAGGACATCGCCCAACGGATATACCTTATCCGGATGGAAACAAAACACCCGTTTGCCTTGTTTCTGGAGTTCCTCACAGACCCAAATCATCTCCGGGCGATACGTTGCAGCTTCATCGCTCACCACGATGACTATCAGGGGCGCATGCTTGTCAGGAGCCTTTGCGGCAAGCGCTTGATAAAACAGCTCAAGCATCAAATCGCTTCTTCCGATAATATTGTCGTTCACTTCAGAATACAATCGATTCAGAAATGCGGTAAGGCCGATTCCTCCTGGCACGGAATCAATCTCAGTAAGAGCAAACCCATCGTCAGTAAGCAAAAGATCTGGTCTGATCACAGACGGTAATTGCCCGCGGGTCACTTTGCAGCGCCCGTGTTTTATAAGGTGGTGTGGTTTCCCCCGATCCAGATAATCGGCTATCCAAGGCGCAAACAGGTTCTTATTCCGAAGCAGTTTCTTGCCCTCAGTCGAGCGAAGATAAAGCGTCTCGAGCGCTTTGTGAAAATCGAGGCAAGCTTGCCCGAGCAGGGTTATCTCATCCAATTGTTGCGGCGTAATAGGCCAGGCATGTGGGGACAATTTCCAGGTTTTTTCTTCAAAGAGTGACGTTTTCTCAAAGGTGTCTTTGAGATGCTGATACAAGTGACCTTTCTGTTCTAAAGGAAGTATCACCTTTAATCCTCCATTTTGATATCTTTGTTCCGCGAGGTTGGGCAACCGGCCCGCAGCCAACTGTGAACAAACCGATTAATATCCCCATCCATCACACCCTGAATATCAGAGGTTTCGACGCCTGTGCGCAAGTCCTTAACCATTTGATAAGGTTGAAAGACGTAACTCCGAATCTGGTTTCCCCAACCAATTTCACCCTTCTCTCCGTAAAACTGATCCATCTCGGCTCGCTTCTCATCCTGATTTTTTTCATAGATGCGAGACTTTAGGATGCGCATAGCGGTTGCCCGATTCTTGTGTTGGGATCGGTCATTCTGGCAGGCCACCACGATCCCGGTTGGTAAGTGGGTTAATCGAATAGCGGATTCGGTCTTGTTAACGTGCTGCCCTCCTGCTCCGCTGGAACGATAAGTGTCAATCCGTAGATCTTCTTCTTTGATCTCGACATCAGCGTCTTCGACAATTTCGGCAATCACATCCACAGAACAGAAAGAGGTATGCCTCCGTTTATTGGAATCAAAAGGCGATATCCGCACCAAGCGGTGAACACCACGCTCAGCCTTGGCGTAACCATAGGCATTTAAACCACTAATCATCATGGTAACCCTACTGAGCCCGGCTTCCTCTCCTTGTTGCATGTCCTGCACTTCCACTGCGTAACCATTCCTTTCAGCCCAGCGAGTATACATGCGGTACAGCATTTCAGCCCAATCACAGGATTCAGTTCCTCCCGCTCCTGAGTGAATGGTAAGGAACGCATTGCATTTATCGTGAGGGCCACTTAAAAATGAGGCAATCTCGAGCTCCTCTAGACTCTTGAAAAGGTCGTCCGTGACAGTGCGCAATTCCTCAGAAAACTCTCCATCGTTCTCACCCTCTTCCTCATCAACCAGTTCTGCCAAGGCGTTGACGTCGTCCATTTGGCTTTGGAAGCCGGTCATGCTGGTTACCGACCGTTTCAACAGATTCATGTCCATCACCGTTTTTTGGGCAGTTGTCTGGTTATCCCAGAATCCTGGTTCTGCCATGGTCGATTCCAGGACAGCTATTTGCGTCTGTTTATTCTCGACGTCAAAGATACCTCCAAAGGTATCCGCCGCGTTTATTAATCTCTTCTATTTTGGAACGGGTTTCGGGAGTAATCATAAACGTCTCAAAGAAGAAAACTGCGTCGCTTTTGCAAGCTCGAACGCAATTCTTTGCCTTGCACACATCCAATCCTTACTCACATTCCGAACTATGAAACTCATAGC
>JAPUIL010000386.1 GCA_027297085.1 Verrucomicrobiota bacterium
GCTTGCTGCCGATCCGGTCTTTTCCCTCAGCTCTCAAACTATGAAAACCAGTGGTTTTCAAACTTTCCCTTCAGTCAGCGACCCCGTGGCAGAGACCACGGGTAATAACAAGTTCAAATACGCTTGGAATCGATTTCAAAACGTATTCCCCTTCCCAATCAGTCCACCTTCAAGCTGACAGTCAAGTAAGCCAATCTTTGCGGCCTGCCCTACAAAAGCCAAACTGTTGACACCTATACGCCTTTGATCAACAAGTCTGGTCACTCGGTACATCTTTTCCAATCACCCAAAATACCTACCTTGACAATTATTTCAGATTCCAACGATCCCACTTCTCAAGACCAAAGCAAAAGCGAGTTCGAACGTGAACCGGTTCCTGAATCACAACTCAAAGGCGCCGACAAATTCTGGGGCATGTATGCCGGCGAGCATTGTGCTGGAACGGAGTTTATGATCGGGCCGCTCTTCCTTCTTAACGGAGTAAGTCTGCAAAATATTTTTGCGGGACTTCTACTTGGCAACTTGCTCGCCGTATTGAGCTGGCGCTTTTTATGCGCGCCCATTGCAACGCAAGCACGGCTCACCTTATATTATCACTTGGAAAAAATCGCGGGCGATAAACTTGTCATTCTCTATAATCTGGCCAATGGCATTTTGTTTTGTTTCCTGGCAGGAGCCATGATAACGGTATCAGCCACTGCCGTCGGCATTCCATTCGATATTCCCATGCCGACAAGGGACAACATATTACCCACCAGCGTTTCCTTCGTTCTCATTGTTTTTGTGGTTGGATTTTTGATAACCATCGTAGCAGCCAAGGGGTACGATACAGTAGCCAAATTCGCCAACATTGCCGCGCCCTGGATGATATTAGTATTCCTTGCCTGTGGCATAGTAGCTTTCAAACAACTGGAAGTCTCCGATTGGGCCAGCCTCAATAGTCTTTGGTCAGAATCGATTGTATTCGCCCAACAGGGACAAACTGAATCAACCATGAGTTTCTGGAGCATTGTCTTCTTTGCCTGGTTTTGTAACGCCGCTATGCACTTTGGCATGTCTGACTTAACTATTTTTCGCTATGCCAGAGAATCGAGTTATGCCTGGGCTTCGGCAGCCGGCATGTATGTAGGTCACTATATGGCCTGGATCGCAGCGGCTTTCATGCTGGCTGCGCAAATCAAACTCCTGCAGGACGCCAATCCCGTTCCGGGACCTATGGCGAATAATGTGGCTGGCCTAGCAGGTATCATATGTGTCATAATAGCGGGCTGGACTACCGCCAACCCAACCATCTACCGCGCAGGCCTGGCGTTTCAGGCCATCATTCCGAAGCTCTCTCGAATTAAGGTGACTCTGGCAACCGGCTTCCTCGCTACCGTCGCCGGCACCTTTCCAGCCATCGCCTGGAAACTTTTGGATTTTGTGGGTATCTACGGAACCATTCTCGCTCCCATCGGTGCCATCATTTTCTTCGACTGGCATTTCAAGCGAAAGGGTGATGGCGGCAACATACATCAGTCCCAAGCTTCATCCTCCTTCAGCTTTCCCGTGCTCCTCTCCTGGCTGATCCCTGTGGGGATCGCGCTTTACTTGGCGAAAATATACGAAATCTCAACTTGGTTTTTGCCTCTGCCCTGTTGGATCGCTTGCGGCCTTTTATATCTCCTCCTGCAAGCCTCACCGGATGGGCGCAAACAGGAAATGAGTTAAAGACAACAATTGTTCGATGTTAATAGTACAATCTACATATTATCCAAAACGGTTTGCACCTATCCTTCAGTCGTCGCCAGAGGCTATGGCTCGACACGGCGGGCTGACATGCCGCGTGTTCCTTCTTCTTGGCTCGGTTACGCACCAACGTGCGCTCTCTCACCACTCAGTCGTCAATCCCAACATCTCAGCTCCGTGAAACTAGCAGGAGAAAATATAGAAAAATGAATCTTGTATTGAAAATTCTGGCACGCATTGGACTGGTTGTTACAATAGTTCCTTCTTTCATTTACCTTTTCGGCAGCATGGAACTTGCCGAGGTTAAGGCCACCATGATCACCGGGACTATCATGTGGCTGGTGTTTGCTCCTGTTATTCAAAAACAAAGCCAGGAACAATGAGCACTCGCCGATAACCAGGACCACCTTTGAACCCAATTCGATGAACTGTAAACTTCCCGAAAACTTTTCCAGTTTCCTTAAGATCGCCAATGCACAAGAAAGGCTGGATGAAGCATTTATGGTGGCCCAGAAATTGTCAGCTGGTGGAATCAAGTTGCTACCCCACATGGATCACGCAGCCATATTTTCAGATCCTCCTCACCTGGTTGCCGGTCCCCTGAAGGAAGTCGGTTATGTCGCGGGATGGGATACCAAGTGCTATCCCTCACCCGTGGACGGACAGGATTATATCAATGTGCCTTCTGGCTTACCTACAGATCATCCTTCTCTCGCAAAGGGCTGGTTCAATTATGTGGCCGTGGTCCATCCAGTCGACAAACCGGCTCGTGAACAGATGCTGAGCCAAGGATATGGCAATCCCTTCATTCACCATCTGACTTGGGGTATAGAGCCGCCAGAAAGAAATGATGAAGACGATTTCAGCTATACCGGAAAAGTTATTTCCCACATGGTCGATTATCAGAAACGCATTGGTATCCAGTTGGAATCAGTTCCCGGCACTTTGATCATGGCGCTTCCTCCAAGTGTCACCACACATCCAGAGTTTGAACAAAAGGCTCCCGGATGGCTGGGAGGCTTAGATGAGGATTCTTACATGGTCGAGACCATGCAAGGAGGAGGAATTCTTATTCAGTTTTTTGTTTTAACCGGTGGACGAATCGAAGTCGCACTTCGCATCGATACGCAACAAACGTTTAACCCCAAAAGCGTTCACAAAATCTCGGAAGACGAAATCAGTACCGATCAAACTGATTGAATCGCGACCTTATAATCGACCTGGCAAAAGGACAAATCATTGGCGATCTTGAAGTCACACAAATTATGTCAGGACCCGCAGCGTGAAAAGGATGGATTATTTGAATCCAAACTTCTGCAGCAGGAAAAGGGGTCATGATTCGATTCTTGACAAAAGCAGGGAAAGGGGTCCTGATTTGATTCCTGACAATATCATGCTCCTGGATCACTGATTATTCCCATGGCACGGAAGTTGAGAGTGGTACCGAACGCAGTGACATCGCCCATGTGAAGGAGCGGGTTA
>JAPUIL010000387.1 GCA_027297085.1 Verrucomicrobiota bacterium
GCCCGGAAGGAGCGGACGTTGACCTTCCAAATTTGGATCTTCGTTCATCTTGGCATAATTCCAAGTATCGCCTCGTTCACCCCATTCGTCATTGCCACGGATTCGCGCATGGCCTGTATGTTTACCGGTCAGGAGAACGCAACGCGCTGGTGCACACACAGGAGAACCGGAGTAGTGTTGAGTAAAGCGAATACCTTGCGCAGCGAGCGCATCAATGTGGGGCGTCTCGATCTTCTCCTGACCGTAACAACCCAAGTCGCCATAGCCCAGATCATCGGCCAGGATATAAATGATGTTTGGTTTCGATTGTTGCTCGAATACCGTTTGGGTTTGTTTAGTTCCGCAACCCGAAATCGCCAAGCTCGACGCAAGAATGACCAGGTTGAAAATGATTCGAATTTTCATGGGTATTTATTTATTAAATGGGGCTCCGCGTACTATTTTGGATTAATAATCGTAAGCTCTCTGAATCCTTACATGAATATAGGTGTTGCTGTGCTCGCAACGGCACTGCGAGGACGCAGTTGCCCTACCACAGGGCCCAATAGGTAGGGCAGTGGCGTCCAGGCCACGCCGTCAGTTTGTTTATGTGACTTTCTTTAATCAAATTGCTTTAGATTTTTATAAATATTTTCCTTTGATAGAGCCAGTAGCAGAGATACCATAAAAAGAACCAGCTGATCAATGCGGTCACAAGTTGTATCCAGATTTCACCGACACCTAAAAATCCCAGAGTCCCATTGGTAAAGATGCCTACATTGGGTCTTATCCATGCTCCAGCCATGGTTCCTTCCACCAGATAGATGAAAATGCTGTTCATTCCAACCACATTGATTATTAGCATCCAACCCGGTTTCCAGCCGCGGATATCGATTGCGGTATAGAAGGCTACCAGAATCAGCAGGCACCAACCACCGCTGGCATAAATAAAGGAACCGGTGCAAATGCGTTTGATGATGGGGATGCGCAGGGTCTCACTGCCAAAGCCCCAATTCAAAAGGTATCCGATGACTAATCCGATCAGACCTGCTTTGAGCAAGATCTTCGCCTTTTCCGTATTGGATCGGTTACTCCGTAGAAGCTGGCCTGTTAGGGATCCCCAAATAGTATGCGCCGCTGTGGGTATACAATTGATGGCTATCCAATGTCCGGGGGAAAGTTGTCCCATGAGCAGCATGTCCATCCAGGAACCGAAATTTTCGTCGGGAGTGTAAGGGTGATTGAATCCCTCGACCGGGAAGAACCGGTAAGCGATATCGGTTATAAGGATCAGGCCGATGGAAATGGCCAGCTGTTTTTTCCAGTGAAGCCGGAAAATTAGAAACGTGATCAAGACTGTTACCGATAGCTGAGTCAGCACGTTCCATAATGCCCACACCATTTCTCCCTTATAGAAGCATTGCAGGCCCGTACCAAATGCCAGCAGGATCAGGCAGCGTATAGCGATGTGCTTGAAAACCGTACTCCAACTGTCCCCTCGATCAAAACGTTTACTGAGCGAGTAGACCATGGCGACCCCGACAATGAACATGAAGGATGGCTGAATCAGATCCCAGAAACGAAGGCCGTTCCAGAGGTGGTGTGTGAACTGAGTTACGAACCCATTAAAAATGCCTCCCTCAGTCTCGTTCCCAAATCTCAACAAGGCCTTGTATATGCCAGCGCCTTCCGCGATCAGCAGAAACATGACTAGCCCCCTGAACAGGTCCAGTGAAAGGAGACGACCCGGTTGTTCGATGGATTCGCCTAATTTAGTCATTATGAGTGGGGTCGGTTTTTGTTTAACTGATAAAGACAGTACTATGTCTAATGGAGCAATCGGGGCATAAAGCCCCTCCTACAAATTTTTAAAGTGTAACTGGACAAATGTAGGAGCGGGTTTACCCCGCGATCCGGAGACCTGCAGTTGGCGTTTTTTTCTGCCATTTGTTTTCAAAATAATCTATGCCACGATTCCCAGAGGTTTGGTAGATTTCCATTGGCCCCGGGTAAAGTCTGGAAACTTTTGCGAGGAACCATCTTCGGCTACTGACACCTCACTGAGAGGTCCAACCGCGCTCCAGAAACAGCCTTCGTACAGGTTCTGATCTAACGGTTCTCCATTACGTAAACAATCGATGATCCGGTAGCGCATGAGGAAATCCATGCCACCGTGTCCTCCCATTTTTTCAGCGAGTGAGCCCATTCGTTTGTAGAGCGGGTGATCGTGCTTTTCCATAAAGGCTTCGAGCGCTTCCCCTTCCGCCCAATGGTGATGATCTTTGGTAATACCCGGGACGCCTCCTTCCAGCGCTACCCGAGTCGGGTAACCGGCGAGAGTCCCTTTGGTTCCTTGAATAAGATTCAAACGCGAGTAAGGTCGGGGGCTTGTTTCATCCCATTGCACCATAACGGTCCGCCCGAGTTTGGTTTTAATGATCGAGGTGTTCATGTCTCCTCCCTCGTAGCTCAGCTGGTTCCACTGGTGGTTTTTTGGGTAGTTTTTCTTGGCGTATAATGCGCGGCCTTTTGCCGGGGACGAAAAGGAAACCAGGCGGTCGAAATTATCCTCACCGCGAGCGAGGTTCATGTATTGGGCAACCGGGCCCAGACCATGGGTGGGATAGAGGTTTCCGTTGCGCATCGCATAATGAAAGGTTCTCCAGGAACCAGTAGCACGCTCCACTTCTTCCATTTGAAAACGAAGTTCATGAATATAGGAGGCTTCTCCATGGAGAAGTTCACCAATGACGCCTTTGCGGCAAAGATTAAGGTACAAGAGCTCCTCACGACCGTAGTTGACATTCTCCATCATCATGCAGTGTTGGCCCGTAGTTTCGGAAGTATCGACGATTCTCCAAAGTTCCTCGTTGGTTAATGCCAGCGGTACTTCGACGAAAGCGTGTGCCCCTTGTTTCATCGCTTCTATGGCCATGGGAGCATGATCCTTCCAGGGAGTGGCGATGAATACGGCGTCCGGCTTTACTTCCCTAAGCATCTTCTTCCACAGGTTTTTTTTGCCGTGGTAAAGTTTGATAGAATTGTGGCGATCGCCCTTGCCGGCTTCCTTGCAGTTCTTTTTGGAACGCAGGGCGTAGTCTTCATAGAGGTCACTGATAGCAACCACTTCTGAGCCTTCAATCGCGGCGACTTGACTGGCGTGTCCTTGACCTCTGGCTCCCACACCGATGAAAGCCACGCGGACCGTGTCGAGTTTGCGCGCGGCGAAACCGCCCATATAGCGGGCGCCGGCTGCACTAATGGGCGCGCTAGCCAAGCGGCTTGAAGATGCGGCCATTAGGCCAGCCGTGAGGCCGGTAACTTTTTTGAAGAAACTACGACGGGATTGGTTTATGAAGTTCATGATTGGTATGTTAGAATTTAAGAATGATTAAGGCAATGCCTCACAAAGAAATCTATTTGATTTTGGGTGGTTCCGCCCATTCGGTGGGCGATGGTACATTGCTTTTACTGACTGGCAAATCCTCTATCCACGCGGAATGCAGGTTGACTAGTTCAGCCATAATTTCCGGATGTTGATCGGCGTAATTTTTTGATTCTGACGGATCCTCTCTTAGATTTCGAAGGAAGGTTCCCAGCTCAAGCTCCACCATTTCGGTTTTGGATGAACCCGGGCCATCGACCTGATGCAGTTTCCAGTCGCCCTTGCGAACCGACCATTCATCAGCAGTTTTCCAATGTAAAATGTCATGCTCGCGATTGGGATCTTCGCCGGTAAGCAGTGGCATCAGGTCGATTCCATCCGCAAAGGCGGGGGTTTCCTGGCCAGCGAGATTACAGAAGGTAGGTAGAAAATCCAGGGCGCTGACCACGTTGTCTAATACTTTATTTTGAGGCAGAGTTCCCGGCCAACTTACAATCATGGGCACACGGGTTCCTCCCTCATAAAGCGTGAATTTGCTGCCTCGAAGAGGAGCGTTCTCGGCGTAGATGGGAGTAGAGCCTCCGTTGTCTCCGACATAGATGACCAGGGTGTTTTCACTGATTCCCAAGTCATCCACATGTTGCAGGATACGTCCAACCTCCTGGTCCAGGTAATGCAACTGACCTAAATAATGCGCCCGCCCATCCGGGTTGTTGGGACGACGCGATCTACGATACCAATCGATGTAAGGTTCCTTGGTCGGATCCCAGTCTCCGTAGTCCTCCAGGTTATGCTCATCCAGGTAGTCCTTCGGCAATTGATGTGTAAAATTGTGAACGGCATTGAATGAGACGTATAAGAAAAATGGAT
>JAPUIL010000388.1 GCA_027297085.1 Verrucomicrobiota bacterium
TTTCAAATCAAATCCGGTTAATCCTGTTAATCCCGTCAAAAAAGGGTAACTAAGCATGAAAAGTAGAATCAAGTTCGTACAAGGCCAATTAAACGCAAAAGGACTAAACGCCGGTCCTGAAGATGGCATTATGGGACACAAAACCCTTGCGGCTTTGGACAAAATCGATGGCATTCCTTCCAATTGGGCCAAGCAACGCAAGGTTATTGCGTTCATCCAATTGCTGGCGCAAGAAAAAGGCATTGAATCCTGCAAGGTCGATGGCTACTGGGGCCCGCAGACAAGCTTTGCTTTCGAATCTTTACAGCATGTTCAGGATCATAATGAGGAGCCCGAAAGATGGCGCCCCGAAGACCTCCCCGATGCAAACCCGAATGACTGGCCCAAACAAACACCCGAGGCTGAGTTGATTCGCTATTATGGTCAAGTAGAGTCGAATCAAACCAAAATAGATTTGCCCTACCCGCACAAATTGTCCTGGCAAACGAGCAGGGTGATCAATCGCTTTAGCTGCCACGAGAGGGTGCACGATGGCTTAAAAAAGGTGCTGACAAGAGTTCGTGACCATTACGGTTTGGACGAGATTAAGAGATTGCGGTTAGACTTGTGGGGAGGCTGCCTAAACGTGAGGAAAATGCGCGGCGGCAACCGGTACTCCATGCACAGCTGGGGCATTGCCCTGGATTATGACCCCACCCGCAACCAACTAAAATGGGGACGCGATAAAGCCTCCTTTGCAAAGCCCGAATATAACAAGTGGTGGGAAATTTGGGAAGAGGAAGGATGGGTCAGTTTAGGAAGATTGCGCAACTTTGATTGGATGCATGTGCAAGCGGCTAAACTATGATTTATTCAAAATGAAAATTTAACAGTTGTTTTAATACAAACGCTTCGTTCTTGAAAAAGCACATGCTTCTTCTGACCATTCCAACCCTCCTTGTTCTATTCCTACCAGCCCCGCCATTAATCCCTTATGGAAGTTGCGGGGTCTTCCATGGGCTTCAAGCTCCTCCTCGAAAGAGCCTGTGGTGAGCCAGGTCGAACCAAAGTCGCTTAACGCTCCATTTCTTATTCAACACCGTTGGTGGTTTTCCTGCGGGATCGTCTCCGTAACTTTTTCCTGACACAATCCGAGACACCCGACCCGGACGCTCACAGACAAAAAGTCTTTATTCCCTCGATCTCACCACCAACCACCAAATAATAACAATTTTTAGAGTGCTCACTCGAAAAACTTTCCAAAAGATTAAGAGTGATTTTAGATTGACGTTTGGCGGGTAGGGGAGAGGCACTTTCTTCTTACACAATCCAATGCCGCACCGCCGGTACTCACAGACAAAAAAACTTTATTCCTCCCAACTTCAACTCATCTCCAAATAACAAAGTGTTTAGACTGTTCGCGCGCAGACTTTTTGACCGCGCTGCGCGAAGGCCAGTGGTCTTGTAATTTTAGGTATTGACTTTTAACTGTGAAATGGATAGTATTGCCAATTAAATTTATAAGTATGGTTGCGGCACCTTGCGCCTGACTATCTGAAAGTCTCAATAGAGCGACTCAGTTTTTAAAGAAGTCATGGCACATTTTCGACACACTTCTATAAAAGGTAGTCCTTAGGTTCTTAAAAAACAGTAAGATGCGGTTTTAGCGCACTTGACTAGGGGTAAAGGGTCGTAGGTTCAAATCCGATCGCCCCGACTGAAATAAATGAAAGGGTAGAGGATGTCACCTCTACTTTTTTTTGTAGCAATTTCTGATGAAAAATAGTATCTATACGATTGTGCCCAGCTACAACGCCGAACACACAATACGAAAAGTCGTCTCAGGGCTGCTTGACTGTGGCTTGCCAATGCAAATCATCGTTGTGGATGACGGATCCAGTGATGAAACTTTTAACGTCTGCAGACAATTTGACATAAGAATTCTGCGGCATGAACGAAACCAGGGCAAAGGCGCAGCCTTGCGGACAGGTTTCCGACATGCACTGAACGATGGCGCCGAGTTACTGTTTACGCTTGATGCCGACGGTCAACACAACCCAAGGGACCTACTGCAGCTGTATGACGAATTGAATCGCCAAAATCTTGACATTGTAATCGGGTCTCGAATGCAGAATACCAAGCCAATGCCTTTTCACCGCATCCTTAGTAACCTGATTACTTCCCGGCTTCTTTCGTGGAGGACAGGTCAATGTATTGAGGATAGCCAGTCAGGGCTCAGACTTATTCGCGCAAGTGTCTTGAGAAATATAACCCTGAAGGCGACGAAATTCGAACTTGAATCTGAGCTACTCATAAAAGCGGATCTGCAAAACTTTCGAATCGGTACTGTGGGTGTACACACGATTTATCAGGTGAACGGTACTGAGTCACGCAGTTATGTGGACGTGATGGATGTCATTAGATTTATTTCACTTTATCTGAAGAGTCTGACATGGAACCGAGCAAACCGGAATTGAACCATATAGAAAGTCCACCGAAGGTCGGCTTCGTTCGGAGCCTTTATGATTGGGTTCTGCATTGGGCTGAGACGCCGTACGGAACAAGCGCTCTGGCGCTTCTGTCATTTGCAGAGGCGTCCTTTTTTCCCATTCCTCCGGATCCCTTACTGATAGCGCTCGTCCTGGGCAACCGTTCTCGAGCATTTAGGTTTGCTTTGGTTTGCTCTATAGCGTCGGTCTTGGGTGCGACTCTCGGGTATATGATTGGTTCTTTTGCCTGGTGGAGCAGTCCGAACGAATTTTCATCGCTGGCAATGTTCTTTTTTGAAAATGTGCCAGGCTTTACACAAGAACGATTCATGTTGATTAAGGGTCTATATGATGATTGGAATTTCTGGGTTATTTTCACTGCTGGGTTTACACCACTTCCATATAAGGTCTTCACCGTCTCAGGAGGTGCGTTTGGCATCAACTTCTTTATGTTCCTGGTAGCGTCTCTGGTATCACGCTCAGCACGATTTTTCCTGGTCACAGTTTTGCTCTGGAAATTCGGTGATCAAATAAGAGATTTCATCGATAGATACTTGAACTTCCTTGCTGCTCTGTTTGTAATTTTGTTGATTTTAGGCTTTCTTTTGATAAAAGTGTTTCTAAATTAAGAGATAAGATTTCGGGGCGTAGCGCAGCCCGGTTAGCGCGCCACGTTCGGGACGTGGAGGCCCCCGGTTCGAATCCGGGCGCCCCGATTTTTCTCTGCTACAAGTTGACATAAGATATATTATATCGATTTTTTAAGTTTGTGTTGCGAGCTTCTCGCAACTCCTTACACCTCCCCCCTACCCCACCGCTTGCCCGCAGGGATGCATAAGACG
>JAPUIL010000389.1 GCA_027297085.1 Verrucomicrobiota bacterium
TGGATGAGTATCCTTCCAAGGAAGACTTCAATGTCATAGTGGATGGCAATGTGTTTGTTGGTAACCGCAATTCCTCAGACAACTCGGGTGCGATGCGTATTACGATGGAGTCGCGGGTTCATTTCACCAACAATGTAATCGCCGAAAACAACGGTGGCATGTATTTACAACGGTCAGAAATAATCGCCGAAAACAACACGGTCTGGCAGGATTGGAAATTTCTGGAAGACAAAGAATCACTGGGTCCCAGTTATTTTACCGGAAATGTTCTGAAAGGGCCTGTCGGCGATATGGAAGCGCGCGTTTCTTTCCATGGTAATATGATGGAGTCGCAAATTAACGATGACGCGCGTATTGAGGTTTCGGATATATTTATAGATGACGCCGTGAGTGGCGAATTCGATGTAATTGATTTCAACTCGGTGACCTTTACCACGGTAATCAAAACCTCTAAGCGCCTTCCTTCGAAAGTGGATTTGGCCAATCGGTCTGTCCGCATAAGCGAGGATCACGATGGAGGTCAATGGAGAGTCATCAAATCAGCAAAAGGCAACCAGCTTGTTATCTGGGGAGCTTTAACAGCGACCACCGGAACGATGGGTGCTTTCGATGTACTCCGCTCCTTTACTTTAAAATCTGATGCGCCCAAAGGCATTGGCGCCGGATCAAATTAATCAATCAACCCCGAACCAAATAATGTCACGAGTATCCATAATCCTGTGTGTGCTAGCAACATTCGTAGCGAGCGCATGTGCAGCGGCCGAATATTCAGGTCCCAAACGCATTAACAAGGCGATCGAGCTTCTGGAAGCAGGCCAACCGGTTTATTACACTTACGGGGCCAAAGGAAGCGATTCGCCCCGGACGAGAGACGAGATGTTTGAGTTGGGTAAATCGCTCTCAAAAACCTGGGCCGATCTGATTCTGTACGACATGGAGCACTCAGCTCTCGACTTTGGTTTGCTGCGAGCGTTCATGTTAGGCTTGCTTGAAGGTGGCCCGACACCCAGTGGTCATCGCACTCCTGCGGTCATCACAACCTTGCCTCTGATGGGACTCGATCCGGAATCGGTCAAGATTAACGGTTGGATGGTTCAGCAGGCGCTCGCTGCCGGAATCCATGGCGTTCACTTGTGCCGGGCGCGGGACCCGGAAGCAGTTCGCGAATTTGTGCGACAGGCTCGCTATCCGGTCCATCGTCAGGGACTGGATTTAGAAGGTGGAATTGAAGAAGGAGTACGCGGCATGGGTAGCGATGGATTTGCCCGCAAGATTTGGGGATTAACTCGCGAAGAATATTTCACGGTAGCTGATACCTGGCCGCTAAACCCTGATGGCGAAATTATGCTTGGAGTCAAAATTGAGGACCCGCATGCTCTGCGAAATTGTGAGTCCACTGCACGGGTTGCAGGATTGGCCTTCGTTGAATCCGGTCCACGAGATATGGGCCTGTCTTATGGCTACTTGGAAGGTCGAGCGGATCCTCCGCTACCTCCGGAGGTCGTGGCGTCCAACGCCCGTATTTTAGCCGCTGCCGATGCAGCAGGAGTCGCCTTTCTCAACAACGTGCTTCCTGATAATGTGATCGCCGGAATTGACGGTGGGATCGATATTGCTGCGGGTGGCAGTCAGGAAGCGGCAGAAATTGGCCGACGCCACACGGGGCGTCTGATGCCCTGGTAATTCCTAATGTTTCAAACGTCTTCCAAAGGGCAGATCTTATCTAATTATTAATCAGCTAGTTGTGGAAATTAATACACATTTGTTAATCCTCACAGAAAGTGGCGTTTTTAGAAAGCCCTCTCGAAGGCTAAAACCAACATGCGCGAAGAGCTACGTTCCAGCCCGCATTCCGCTTAGTTACGTAGGAAACTACGCTCCCGCGCTTGATTGCAAACTGCGCCTTGCTCTTCATCACATCTAGATTTTTTGAAACAATAGGGTAAACCTGAATCTGACTGAAATGAAATTAGCATTTATTGATTGGTTGATCGTGCTCATTTATCTGGTGGGTATCGCCAGTATTGGGCTGTATGTTTCACGTGGACAGCGCACGGTTCGCAAGTTCTTCACCGCAGACCGTTCGATTCCGTCCTGGGCGGTAGGATTTACACTTATGGCTACGATTGTGGGAAGCGGCACCTTCGTAGGGCACCCCGGTACTGCCTATGGTAAAGGTATGATTCTCTTCCTGCCGCATATGTTGCTGCCTCTGGTTTTGATGATCGTAGCAATTTGGATTGTGCCTTTCTATAGACGCGTGGTGCAAATGAGCGCCTATGAGTACGTTGGACGCCGTTTCGGATTAGCGAGCCGGATATACACTTCCTTGGGCTTTTTGGCTGACCGGACATTTGATCTCGGGATAACCTTGCTGACTACCAGTATTGCGTTGTATGTGTTTACGGGTTGGGACCCCATTTATGTAATCCTTGGAACCGGACTTTTCACCTTGGTTTATACCATGATCGGTGGAATCACCGCGGTGGCGTGGACGAATGTTGCCCAGGGAATTATTCTTTCCATGGGAGCAGTTGTGATTCTGATCCGTGTGATTTTTGCTCCGGAAATCGGAGATCCCGTGGGTATCGTGAAGACCTCTTGGGAAGCGGGCCGTTATAGTTTCGGTTCCTGGGATTTTTCATGGAATATGCTCTACGATCGGCAAACTACGACCATCTGGATCTTTTTCCTAGCCTACTTTATTCAATGGAGCCGCCGCTATATTACTGATCAGCATATAGTCCAAAATTATTTGATCGCCAAGTCGGACAAGGCTGCCAGCCGAGGTGCCTTTATGGGCGCGCTCGCTTGTTTACCCATCTTTTTCGCCTTCATGTTTATCGGTGGCAGCTTTTATGGCTTTTTCGAGCTGATGCCGGGAGATATGGGGCCATTGAAAGCTGACGAAGTGATGCCTTATTTCCTGTCGCACTACATTCCCGCCGGAGTGCTTGGACTGATTCTGGCAGCCATTCTGGCTGCAGCCATGTCGTCAGTCAGTGCTGATTTGAATAGCATAGCAACTGTGCTCACAACCGATTATTTTGGGAACATTTTTCCCAAGGTTAAGGAGAAGACTCGCCTGATCTTCGGTCGATTAATGGTGCTGGTTGGAGGGGTTTCCGCATCCGGAATTGCCATACTGCTTATTCCAAAGGATACATCGGTTCCCTTGATGCAACGAGCCATCACTATCGCTACGATTATTTCGGGTGGGACCTTGGGTTTGTTCTGTCTTGGATTTCTCACCCGTCGAGCTACCAGAACCGGAGTCTATTGCGGGATTGTGACCTGCGTTCTCTTTACAAGCTGGGCTTTGCTTTCTCAGCCCAATGGTGATGGCGGACGTATTGTCGACTTTGGATTTAACTGGAACATGAATTCTATTTTAATAGGGGTGTTCGGTCACTTCGTTTTGTTTGGCACTGGGTATCTAACCAGTCGTCTGTTCGGTGGATATCTACCCGATAATATCCATGAGCTCACCATTCACAAAGTTCGTGAGTTTCACCGGGAGCATAAAAAAGCTGCCGCGGAAGCAGGGAATGATTAATAGAGGCGATGATGGAAAGTAAGGAAGAGAAACGCCCGAATGTGCTGCTGGTAATTGTCGACGATCTCTCGTCGTATCAGCTTGGCTGTTACGGTAGCAAGTACTACGAGACGCCGAACTTGGATGCTTTTGCGAATAGCGGTATTCGATTTCAACGAGCGTATGCAACAAGCCCCGTCTGTTCACCAGCCAGGGCCAGCCTTTATACGGGACGGCATCCCGCTCGATTGCATTTGACGAATTATATCCCTGGAACGGTACCGGATAATCCGAGGTTGATTACTCCGGATTGGCAAAAGGGGCTGCCGGTTAGTGAAAAAACCCTGGGCGATATTTTTAAAGAGAACGGCTATGAAACGGCTCACATTGGTAAGTGGCACTTAGCGGAAGATTATAATTATCAGCCTAATCGACCCATGGATCCCGAGTCTCACGGATTCGACGAGGTATTTTATACCATAAAACCGAAGCCTCATTTTGATCCGGAAAAGGATGCACACAACGTCGAGAAACTGACGGATAAAACTATCGAATTCCTGAAAAGACCACACGAACGACCGTTTCTTTGCGTATTGGCTCACAATACTATCCACCGGCCTGAACTGGCACCTGCTTCATACCTGGAGCGGTTTGAGTCTAAGAAAGCTGGGCAAGGGGAATGGCAACACCCGACACAAGCAGCCATGATTTCTCAGCTAGATGATACCTTTGGGCGTTTGATGGATGGCTTGGAGGAATCCGGGCAGATGGATAATACGATTGTTGTGGTTACCGCTGACCATGGGGCTTATGCCGATAGCGACGTGCGTAAACCCTGGCGAGGTGCAAAAGCCGATCTCTATGAGGGTGGACTTAGAGTTCCATTCTTATTGCGATGGCAGAAGCATTTGCCAGAAGGCGCTAGTCCTTCAGGAGCAGTATCCATGGCGGATCTGGTCCCAACTCTGGCGGAGTTGACTGGAATTGAGATGCCTGATGTTCCACTAGATGGGGTCAGTTTGGTTTCGGCTATCAACAAATCAGGGAGTGAAGATTCTCAAGGAGCCTACTATTGGCATTTTCCACATTATCATCATAGTGGTTTAGCCCCGTGCGGTGCGATGATTCGTGGTCGCCACAAATTAATTGAATGGTTCGATGGAAGTATTGGGAAATCGGATACTTGTCCAGCCTACGAGCTGTTTGATTTGGAACAGGATCCATGTGAAGAACGAGATATTGCCATCAAGTATCCTGGTCTGGTGGTTGTAATGGCTGAATCGCTCCAGAATTGGAGAAACCGTGTTGGAGCCCAGGAAATGATTCCAAATCCAGATTTTGACCCAAATCAAAGTGGTCAGCGCTCTGAACCGCCTCCGGGAGATAAAATAGTAACCGTTTAAAATGAGTACTTTAATATTACAGCAACCTAAACGTCTGTTCTTTGGACCCGGATGTGTTTCCGGCATAGCCGATGAACTTAAAGCGAGTTCTCTAAATAGGGTCTTTGTTGTCACCAACACGGGTGCTCCCGCCGAAATGGCAGAGGCACAAGTTTCCTTGTGGAAATCCCAGGGAATGGAGGTTGAGGTCTTCGATGGCATCGATAAGGAGCCAAACCTGGCTTTGTTTAATGATACACTGGATGCTGTTCGGGCTTTCAGCCCTGATGCGGTGGTAGGTATCGGAGGAGGAAGCGCTATGGATGTAGCCAAACTGGTGGCAGCACTTTGGAATGGTTCTCAATCTGTTCAGGACGTGTTTGGTATTGGTTTGTTGAAGGGGCGTAAAACTTATTTGGCCTGTATTCCAACCACGGCAGGTACCGGAGCCGACGTTTCGCCGAATTCAATCATTTTGGATGAAGCAGAGAAACTGAAGAAAGGCGTAGTCAGCCCCTACTTGGTTCCGGATGCCTCGTTTGTCGATCCTGAGCTCACTTTGGGTTTACCACCCTCTATCACGGCTGCAACGGGTTACGATGCTCTGGTGCATTGTATGGAAGCTTACGCTAATAAGTTTGCTCATCCAGTCGTCGATGCCATCGCACTGGAAGGAATCCGCCAGATCGGGTTGAGTCTGGAACGCGCAGTTGAGGATGGTTCTGATCTGGAAGCACGAA
>JAPUIL010000039.1 GCA_027297085.1 Verrucomicrobiota bacterium
TTTTTCGCGGATGGATGGGTTGGCCTCGATGGATTGTAATTTGGTGTGTAGGCGTTCGGGCCAACGCCTTTTCTTGAGAACTTCTCCGACACCCAATCGCTCAATTTCTGCACCCCAGAAATGTTGATCGGCAATATGAGGAATAATTATCTGAGGCCGACCTGCCGATAGGACAGATGCGGTCGTGCCAGCCCCTCCGTGGTGAATGACACAGGAGGCGTGTCGAAATAATTGATCATGTGACACCTTTCCTAATACCAGAATATCCGGTCTCTCCACCTCGACTGACAAACCTGACCAACCGGTCTGAACGATGATCTTTTCCCCTTTTGGCCAGTTTCTTTCAAACCGGCTCATGATCAAATGTGTGTCGTCGAATGCAACGCTCCCAAAGGTCAGAATGGGTACGTGCTCCCCTCGGCAAAAAGCGCAGATGCGTGCTTCCAGCTCCTCCGACTCCTTTGCTTGCCAGCGCAGGAAGCCGGTGATCCGGAACCGTGGGTCCATTTTGCCTCGGTTGGACATCAAGGCCTTTGATACTGCTGCCAATACCAGTTCGGAAGGGTTCATTAAAAAGTTTTTTGCCTGAGGAAGTCCTTTTTGAGCTAATTTTTCTCCGATTATCTGGTTGATCGACTTATCTACTACCACATTGGCCAGGCGCCAAAAGAACATATTCCAAGCGGACTGGATGGCATAAGGCAATCCGCGCAAGGGTGGCACTAATTCCGGTGGGTAGTCCGGGGAGGGGATGGTATTGTGGCAAAATGCAATGGACACGAAGGGTTTGTCCTGACGCGCTGCGATTGCTTTGTAGTGTGGAAACAAATTCGAGCTAACCAAAACGTCGTGAGTTCTTAAGGCTTCCTCTACGCGATCGATAAGTTCCGATAGGAACGGCAGTGCTCCACGATAGATTGCCCGCAATTGGAGAATGAGGTGGTTGGCCCGATTCAGCTCACGCATGAACTCGGTGAAAATTTCCTGTTCCCATTCCGGTGGCAGGTGCAGGTAGTTCAGGCCGGCACGCTGGATCTCTTGCTCATATAGGGGAGCGGATGCGAAGGTTACCTGATGTCCTGCTTCCCTCAGGGCCTTTCCATAGGCAATGATCGGGTAGATGTCTCCGATGGATCCATGAGAGGTGAGTAGTACACGCATCAATAGCCTTTTATCCTGTCGATTGTGTTTCCAGCCTCAACAGCTTTTGTGTTACACTTACCTTTCATTTCCGTGACAATGACTGTCAGTCTGAGAAGTTCTCATGAGGATTTATTCCCCTCCTGTCATGTGAAGTACCACGCGAACAATCAGATAGATCACGCCTACGGCAACAATGGCATAGATGGCGAAGTTGGAAGACGGTTTACCGTGCTTCTGCGTATTGGATTTACCTCCGGCCCCTTTATCGATTTGGGTCATGCTCGTTATTTGCTAAAGTGGTTTACTGCCTTCTTCATGCATTGCTATTAATACCTCCTCGAAATTTGCCAGAACGGTTTCGGGAGAAAATCGTTTAACCCAATTGAAGCCGTTTTTTGAATACAATTCCAATACGGATCGGTCGGCGCCAATGCGTTGCAGTTGATCGACTATTTCGGCCGCGTCGTCCGGGTGTGCCGTCACACCGGCCTGGGCTTCCTCCAGTGAATCGAGAAGAGGGCTTTCGTAATCGCAGACCGCGAGGATGGGGCAACCGGCTGCAAGTATGCTGAGGACTTTGCTGGGGAAGAAAGCTTTACCTGAACCGAGCACCTGGGTGACCAGGCTTATGTCAATGGAGGTCAATATCTTTTTATAATCGTCGTAGGGTAGCAAGGGTGTGAAAATGAGGTTATCCAGACCGAGTTCCGCGGCTTTTTCAGTGAGTCGTGCTTTTTCCGCCCCGTCCCCACAGATCATGAGAGTGATATCTTTGGCGGGAACGCTTCTTTGTTTCAGTTCCAGAGCAGTATCAAGCAGGATATCCAAACCCTGTTTGGAACCGAGGTTGCCGGAGTAGACAGCCAGGAAGGTTTCGTCGGCTACCCCCAGCGTCCGCCTGACAGCTAGAGCTTCTTCGGTCCTCCGGGTAGGCAGGGGACTATGTTTACTTATAGGAATCCAGTTGGGGAGTAAATTAATCTTTTCTGAAGGGAGGTTTTTTTCTCTGAGGACGTTCACCATAGCTGGGGTTATGCCGCTGACCGCGTTCATCCATTGGTAGGTCAATGCTTCAATCCAATAAAGAGTCTTGATAAGCCAGCCTTGCGTCAGCATGTCCAACCATACGGCTGCATCGGGTTGCAGGTCCTGGATATGAAAAAGAACCGGCCGGCCCTTCAGCTTCGCTACAAACCCGATAGCCAGGCCCGATAGTAGGGGTGGCGATACCACCACGTAGACGTCCGGGGCTTTTGAGAAGAGAGCGCGAAGGACGCTGGAGCCGATAAAGGTCAGCTCGTGGATCATCCGCTTAATTGCGGTGGCTTTTGCCGGCACGTAATGCCAACCGCGGTGAACGGTGACCTGGTTTATAATGTCTGTGCGGCAAAGGAGTTTTTCCTCGCTAGGATTCTTTTTCCACAATGGGTAATAGGAAAAAGTGGAAATCATTTCCACTTCATGGGATTTTTTCAGGTATTCACAGAGCCCTGTATTGAATGGGCCAATACCTGTGGTTTCCGGATGATAGTTGATGCCAATAACCGTAACGCGCATGGCGGGGCGTATGAAGCGGGAAAGTCTAGATTGGGAGGATTCTTGTTGGAGGTCTCAATTTTGCGCTCACTGTTACCGGCGTCTGCGATTCATATTAATGGGCATAGTGTTTGCCGGTATATAGCCGCGATTACGTCCTCGGCGGACAGGTCTCACGACCTCCTGTTTTTGCAGGAGGGTGGTAAAGGCGTATTCAAAGTTCTCCAGAGTTACCCGTTCGAGGGGTTTGTCAATGTAGGCTTCGATGGCCCGAACCTGGTCTCCCTCATCGGCACTGAAGAGTGTGAGAGCGTCACCTTCGGTATTGGCTCGTCCAGTCCGGCCGATACGGTGCACGTAATTCTCAGCGTTCCGCGGTACATCGTAGTTAACCACATGGGTGATGCCGGAAATGTCGAGGCCGCGTCCGGCCACATCGGTAGCAATGAGGATTTCGAAATCTCCGTTCTTGAATCCTTCCAGGGCAAGTTTGCGTTCACGCTGGGAACGGTCGGAATGCAAGGTGTGGGCTATGTGGTTGTTGCGCTCGAGTTTGCGGGCAACCACTTCGGCATCGAGTTTGCGCTCGGTAAAGATCAGCACGCTCTGGTAATCCAAGTCGTTCAATAAACGGACGAGTAACTCCATTTTTTGCTCGCGAGCCACGGGGTAGAGGCAGTGGTTTACCATCTCTGCGGGGGAGCGGCGTTGCCCCACGTCGACGGAGAATGGGTTTGTGAGTGACCACTTGGCCAGGTACTCAATCTCTGAAGGAATGGTGGCGGAGAAGAAAAGGGTCTGCCGTTTTTTCGGTGTGAGTTTGACTATGCGTTTCACATCGGGCAAGAAACCCATGTCGAGCATACGGTCTACTTCATCGAGTACTACAACTTCTATGTCCTTAAAATTGATTGTCCGCTGTTGATGGTGATCAAGCAGGCGACCGGGTGTGGCTACCACCACGTCGACGCCTTTAGCCAGAAGCTCCTTTTGGCGGCCGTAACCAACACCACCCTGAATGAGCGCAGTCCTGAGGTTAGTATATTTTGAATAGGTGCGGAAGGCGTTGGTGACTTGGTCGGCGAGTTCCCGCGTAGGCTCCAATACCAGGCAACGGAATTTCCCGTGATTGTTTAGGTTGGAAATGACAGGCAGGGCAAAGGCCGCGGTTTTTCCGGTGCCGGTTTGAGATGAGCCGATGACATCCCGGCCTTCAAGCACTATGGGAATCGCTTGGGCCTGGATGTGGGTAGGCTCCTGGTAACCACTTTTGACAACCGCCCGGACGACCTTATGTTTTAGGCCAAGGGCTTTAAATGGATGGTCGTCGAGTGAGTCGTTTTGCCCGGATTCGGGCTGTGGTTCTGGGTCGGACATAAGTGTCTTAAAGTTCGGTCTCTTTTTTGGAATCACACAACAGAAGGGATAACGGCGGAAAACCCAAGATCATTTTTCCAGGTCCAATAGGCGAAAAAACTGTGGATTTAGGCTGTTGAACTTCTAAAGCCAGGCGGCTGGATCGGCTCGACTGCTCTTCAAATAAGATTATTTGAAAAAAAGTTTGTTTTTGCTACTACAACGTTAAAGTCCCGCTTAATAATGAAACGCTTCCTTGCCAGTAGTGTGATTGGATGGTCAATGATGACCGGCATTTGGGCCGCATCGGATGATAAAACCGTAGAAGATCAGCTGGAAAAAGACGGGTCCTGGAGCCTGAGCCTTTATTTCGAAAACGACATGTTTGCCAGCACGGATCAGCAATATACCAATGGCACCAAAATCTCTTGGGTGTCTCCCGATGTGGCTGAGTATGTTCATACCAGTTTCCCTTATCTTACTGAATATATCGATCGGGAAGTAAAATTCCTGTCTCGCGGGTATGACCACAAGAACTTGGCATTTTCTATAGGACAAAACATGTATACTCCTGAGGATATCGCGACCACGGAATTACTGGAAGACGATAGACCTTACGCCGCATGGCTCTATATCGGGACGGGATTTCACGCCAAGTCTCACCGGGTGCAGGACACACTTGAAATCCAACTAGGCGTGATAGGTCCTGCTGCCTTGGGAAAAGAAATTCAGGACCTGGTGCATGAATTGCGGGGAATTCCCAAGGCAAACGGATGGCATAATCAGCTACAAAATGAGCTTGGTCTCAACCTTGTCGGAGAGCGGCGTGTCCGATTGGAGCCAGACAACACAGGGCATGGTTGGGAAACCGACGCTATCGCCAGTGGCGGGATCGTATTGGGCAATGTGAGCACCTACGTGAACCTTGGTATTGAAGGTCGCGTTGGTTACAATTTGCCTCAGGATTTTGGCACGACTCACATTCGACCAGGAGGTGAAACTAATATTCCTTTTCTGGATGAAAGAAATCGTTTTGAGAGTTACCGCGGCGAACAAGACTACGGGGTCTTATTTTTCGCCTCAGTTGAAGGACGAGCTATAGCCAGGGACATTTTTCTCGATGGTAACACTTTTCGAAGTAGTCACTCGGTGAGCAAAGAACCCCTGGTTGCGGATTTTGCAGCCGGTATCAAATTCAAGATTCGTTCATTCAAGGTATCATATTCTCAAGTGCGGCGTACCAAGCAATTTAAAATGCAACCGGAAGCCCATACCTTCGGGTCGCTTATGGTGTCCTTCGCCTATTGATAGAGCCGGATGTGTTTCGACACCATTATACTTCTCCACCTGCGTAAGAGGTTCCGGCGCTATGCAGTAAGAGGAATCAGGAGCAACGCGCTGCTGACCTAGGATTAGTAGCTTATACCACTTTTCACTAAGAATGCGATCGTGGTGCAACTCATTCTGGAAGCAGCGCAAGGCGCGCCTTCCTGCGAGTATCTGGATACTTGCAGGAGGGCGGAACGCTGCGAACTTCCATAAGGAGCGCATCCCAGTGGGACAGATGGCTTTGGGGCGGGGGCGGCGTTCGCGGCACTTGCCAGGGCCTGGGCCCAGTCAAGGGCCGCAGCCTTGCTCCAGCCGAAAATCCATTCTGCCACGGTCGCATTCTTAGTGAAAAGTGGTATTAGGTGGCAGATTTTAAAACTGAATTCGCGGGTCGTTACGGATCCTATCGAGCAATTTCGATTCCGGCACGTTACTCTCTGCATAGGTTATACCTACC
>JAPUIL010000390.1 GCA_027297085.1 Verrucomicrobiota bacterium
ACGGGCATATGGCCTACTCGGGAAACTACGCCAATCAGGTGGTGGCCTTCGATGTAGAACTGGGAATGATCGCCTGGGTATATGAGGACAAAAATTTGCCCTTTTTCAGTTCTCCCGGCATGAGCGACAAACTTTTGTTCATAGGTTCCCGGGACAAGAACCTGCACGCTATTGACCAGGAGACAGGAGAGGCGGCCTGGAAATTTCCCACCGGAGCCCGTGTGGAAAGTTCGCCCATCGTATTTAAAGATGGTGTGGTAGCAGGCTCCAGCGATGGTCGGCTCTATGCCTTAAGTCTCGACACTGGCACCGAAATCTGGAGGCTCGATCTCGGTGAGGGGCTTGTTGCTTCCCCGGCTTACGGGTATGGCACGCTCGTCATTGGCGGAGAAGATGGAACTGTTTTTGCCCTGAGAGAGTCCACTAACCCCGCTGTTCAGTAAATTACACCTTTACTCAATTCATCATGGAAACCAATCCCGCAGAAGCATCCCAAAGCGCCAAAACATCTACGCGCGCTGGAAACTATTTTATTTCCAACTATCCGCCCTTTTCCTTCTGGTCCGAAGATCAAAGAGTAGAAGTGGAAATAGCACTCAATTCGGAGCCCGCTCCCGATGCCAAGTTGGGGCTGTATCATCACATCCCCTTCTGTCGTAAACGCTGCCACTTCTGTTATTTCCGAGTTTATACGGATAAAAATGCCAGGCAGATCCAGGAGTACCTGGATGGAACCATAGCCGAGCTGAAGGCGATGGCCGAGCGCCCTCTCATCCGGGGACGGAAGCTGCACTTTGTATATTTCGGCGGAGGAACTCCATCGTATCTTTCTGCGAAGCAGCTGCATGAATTAACTGATCAATTGAAGGCCATCTTAGCTTGGGATGAAGCCGAAGAAGTAGCTTTCGAATGTGAGCCCGGCACTTTGAATCCCAGCAAACTGACCGCAGTCAAAGACATTGGTGTCACCCGCCTGAGCTTGGGGGTGGAAAACTTCGACGACCATATATTGCAAATCAATGGCCGGGCTCACCGTGCACCGGAAGTCTACCGTGCTTATGAACGGGCACTGGCTGAGAATTTCGACCAGATCAATATCGATCTCATTGCCGGGATGCTCGAGGAAACCGAAGAAAACTGGCAACGAAACATCGAGCAGACCATCAAAATGATGCCGGATAGTGTGACCATCTACCAGATGGAGATTCCGTACAACACCGGTATTTACAAAGAGATGAAAGCCAGCGGGAAACTGGTTGCACCTGTGGCTGATTGGGAGACAAAACGCCGCTGGGTGAAAGAAGCTTTTGCAGCTCTGGAAAGTGTCGGTTACACGATCGCCAGTGGTTACACCGCGGTTAAGAACCCGGAAAAAACCAAGTTCATTTACCGGGACGAACTTTGGAGTGGGGCCGACCTCATTGGTCTAGGTGTTGCTTCCTTTTCTCACGCCGCCGGAGTGCATTACCAGAACTTCACAGAAATCGAACCCTACCAAGAATCGATAGCAGCTGGTGAACTGCCTTTAAAGCGTGCCTTCCGCACCAACGAAGAAGAGCGTATGATCCGTGAGTTTATTCTGCAGATGAAACTTGGAAAAGTGGAACTCGGCTACTTCTCCGATAAATTCGGCGTGGATATACATGAGCACTTCGCGGACCAACTATCCAACCTTGCCGATGAGGAGTTACTCAGCGTAGAGGATGGATTCGTCATTCTCAACCGCGACGGCCTGCTCTGTGTGGATAATCTTCTTCACGACTTTTTTCTGCAAGAGCACCGGACCTCTCAGATCGTTTAACTTAGCCTTTCCCGATTGTGCTTTATGGCTGAAACGATTGTACAAAACATGCCCGAAGAATTGCGGGATTTCCTCGACCATGCGTGTAGTTTGTCCCTCTCATCCTTTGAGTTGCTGCCACCTGAGGAAATGCCGCAACCTCAACGCGAATTATTGACACATTCCGTGGATATGACTTCGACTCTGGCGGATTTTCACGAGAGTGCCCTGCAGGTAGATCTTCTTCAAAAGAAGGCCCTTAAAGATGTCTATATTCGGGAAGTTTATTTGCGGACCATTTATTCAGAGGAGATTGTGGAGTATGGGGTCATTGCCATTGTCCTCGGAAGTTTCGAACCTGAACAGCGCAAGGTTATTGAAGAGGCTAAGGAACCACTGGGCGGATTGTTGCATCAGTTCAAAATTGAATTCAAAAGTGCCCCAATCTGTTTTTTTAGCCTGGCCGAGGGTGCGGTTACCCAGAATCCGGTAGCCGGTTTCGGTAATGAAAAATACTACGGCCGGTTTAACAGACTGTCCAAGCCGAATGATCAAACACTGGCCTGGATCATGGAAATTCTGCCCGGAAATTACTCAGACACTTAAGGGTGGTCCCTTGACAATTTTAACGCAAAAAAGTATCCACGGATAATGTCGTATCCAAAAGATGTAGACGTTTTAATAATCGGTGGCGGCCCCGCCGGTTCGACCGCCGGAGCTCTACTCGCGGAAAAAGGATGGAAGGTGCTGATCCTGGAGAAGGAGAAATTTCCCCGTTACCATGTGGGCGAGTCACTCATGCCGTATTGCTATTTCACCTTCGAGCGTCTCGGTGTTTTGGAGAAGATCAAGGAGATGGCCTGGACCGAGAAACACAGTGTGCAATTCGTAGGCCGTAACGGTAAGGTCTCCACGCCCTTTTATTTCTCCCAGCATTTTGATCACCCGGCTTCAACCACCTGGCAGGTCAAGCGGGCCGACTTCGATAAGATGCTCCTGGACAATGCACGGGAAAAGGGAGCTACCGCTTTGGAAGAAACAACGGTCACTGAAATCATCACCAACGAGGCTGGTGCAGTTACCGGGGTGAAGGCTCAGTCAGTAGATAGTGAAGTACATGAAATTAATTCGCGGGTCGTGCTCGACGGTTCCGGCCGCGATGCGCTTTTCCTGCGAAAGACCAGCTCACGGAAGCGTGACCCCATGCTGAACAAGATTTCCATCTGGACCCTGTTTAAGGGGGCAAAACGTGATCCCGGTTTGGATGAAGGATCAACCACAATCGCTTACCTGGATGGCAAGGGTTGGTTCTGGAACATTCCTATGGCTGATGATATTGTAAGCTCGGGAATCGTGGCTGATCGGGAGTACCTTTACCGGGATACTCGCGACCCGAAAGAGATTTTTGAGCGGGAAATCAAATACAATCCCTGGATCGAGGATCACTTGAAGAGCGGTGAACAGTTTGGCGAGTACTGGGTGACGGGCGAATACTCATACCGCGGTGAGCATTGCGCCACCGATGGATTGGTGTTGATTGGCGATGCTTTTGCCTTCCTGGATCCGGTGTTTTCATCGGGCGTATTCCTCGCTGTGAAATCTGCGGAAATGGCTGCCGACGCCGTGGACGTAGCTCTGCTGGAGGATGGAGTTGTGATGGCCAAGGATTTTGAAGATTATGGGGAACGGCTCTGCCAGGCCATTGAGATTATGCGCAAGTTGGTCTATGCCTTTTATGATGAGCGTTTCAGTTTCGCCCGAATCAGACCGGCGAACATGCATTTGCGCGGTACGTTGACGGATTGTCTGATTGGCAACCTGTTCGATCGTGATTATTCGGAGCTCTTGGCGGCCATGAAAGATTTTGCAAAATTGCCCGAATCCTTATCTTATGGTCGTGCAAAGGTAACACCTGCCGCCTGCTAATCCTTACTTTGACGGGCGCCAGGGCACCTTCATATCCGTGAAACTTACCTTCTTAACCCCGGGCACTGGCAGTTATTACTGTGGCGCCTGCATGCGTGATAACGCCCTGGCAATTGAGCTGCACAAGGCTGGTGAAGAGGTGACGATACTGCCTATGTATCTCCCGCTCATGTTGGATGAAGAACCTTTGCCGGGTTTGGACAATACCGAGGTGTTTTTTGGCGGCATCAACATGTATCTTCAGCATAAACTTTCATTTTTTCGGAAGACTCCAGCGTTTATAGACAAAATGCTGAATTCGACCGGATTGCTTCGCTGGGCAGCCCGGCACAGTCACATGACCTCCGCCACCGACCATGGGCAAATGTGTTTGGAAATGTTGGAAATTGAGGGCAGTGGATTCAGAAAAGAATTTGAAAAACTCCTGGTCTGGTTGGAGGAAGTGGGGAAACCCGATGTAGTGTGTCTGTCCACTGCGCTGCAGGCCGGATTAGCCGATGAGATCAAAGCGCGTTTGGGTATTCCTATAATCCTCTTCTTTCAGGGAGAAGCTTCCTTCCTTGATAGTTTGCCAGAATCGTATCGAAGCAGGTGTTGGTCGCGTATGAGGCACAGATTAAAATCGGCAGACTTACTAGTCTCCCCCAGCCAATTCTATAGTGCCTATATGGAGGAACGCCTTGGTTTTTCAAATGGCTCGATCGTGGTCATGCCCAATGGCATAAAGATGGATGGGTATGCGGCTGCGGCGAATCCTCCAAAGTACCCAACCATTGGGTTCCTGGCGCGCATGTGCAGGGAAAAGGGATTGGAAGTGCTCGTCGACGGATTTATTCATTTAAGGACCAGGTTAGGCGATAAGAGTGCACGCCTAAGAATTGCAGGCGCCATGACGGCCGGGGATATTCATCTAGTCAAAGCCTTGAAAAAGCGTCTCGCTGACGCAGGTTTGCAAGATGTTGTGGAATGGTTGCCCAACCTGTCGCGTGATGAGAAAATAGATTTTTTACAAAGCTTGTCTCTCTTTTCAGTACCGGCAACTTATCCTGAAGCATTCGGATTGTATCTTGTAGAAGCGATTGCATGTGGAGTGCCCGTAGTTCAACCAGCAACTGCTTCCTTTACTGAGATCGTTGAGACGACGGGTGGAGGAGTTTGTGTGCCTGATATTGATTCAACGTCTCTAGCTGAATCCTGGCATTCGCTCCTGGGCGAACCGGAGAAAATGAAAGTCATGAGTGAAACTGGTCGTCGGCAGGTAGATGCCCATTACAGTGCGCAACACATGAGCCGAAAGTTTCTTGAATTGACCCGAACGCTCCCTGGAACGACAAAAGATATTACGCATTCCTGATATGGACATACCTGAACAATTTCATTTTGAATATTTGAGACGTGTTGAGTTTTCGGATACAGACATGGCGGGTATTATACACTTTGCCAATTATTTCCGTTACGTGGAATCAGCGGAGCATGCTTTCTGGCGTTCGTTAGGGCGGTCGATTCATTCCGGAAAGGGTGAGGATCAACACGGCTGGCCTCGGCTCAATGTTTCCTGCAGTTTCTTCAAACCAACACGCTTTGAGCAACTCCTCAAGATACGACTTCACATACAAGAGGTAAGGAACACTACCATTTGTTACGGATTCTATGTGTTCGACGATCAGGAACCCGAGCCCGCATTGGTCGCTGCCGGTGAGATGACCATTATCCATGTGGCGCTTAAACCAAACTCCGGCAATTTGGAGAAAGCTCCCATCCCGGATGATTTGAGGGATCAATTGAATAAGGTGATTGCTCCTGCGTCTAACTAAACCAATTGCTACTTCCTTTCAATAAAAACACCATTTGAGTAATGCAATCTTTTCGCCAATTCCTCATCCCATTTGCAGTATCCTCTCTCGTTGCGGTACAAGCAGCCTGTCAGCCTCTCAATACTCAAAACGAAGAAGTCGAAACTACCGCCCAAATGAATGTGGATCCCGTTCAAGTAGAATCAAAAGATGGGCTAAAGCGTGCGTATTTTGCCAGCGGTTGTTTTTGGTGTGTAGAGGCTGTTTACGAAAGTGTCAGGGGTGTGAAAGAATCCATCTCCGGGTACAGCGGCGGGCATACCAAAAACCCAACCTACGAAGCCAGCAACACCGGTAGAACAGGCCATGCCGAAGCTGTCGAAGTGATTTACGCTCCCGAGGTCGTTAGTTTTAGTCAGCTGGTCGATGTTTATTTCGGTTCGCAAAACATCACACAGGTGAATGGCCAGGGTCCGGACCGGGGTTCCCAATACCGGTCCATCCTTTTTTATCAGAATGAAGACGAAAAAAGTATCATCACTGAAAAAATAGACGCCCTGAATAAAGAGTTGGGCGGTGCCAAGGTAGCTGCGGAAGTAATGCCTTTCCAAAAATTTTGGTTAGGTGAGGACTACCACCAGGATTATGAGAAAAAACATCCGAACAACCCCTACATTCGAGGTGTTTCCATCCCACGCTTGAAACGGTTCCAAGCCAAGTTTCCAGAATTGCTGAAAGAAAGTGCGTCGCACTAGCCTGAATTTCCTCGAGGTAGGGCTTGTGTTGGTGTCGTCACTTGGTTCCTCGAAACACCGAACGAGCCGTTTGGAGAATGGAGTATCGACCGGATCGGCAGCAAGCT
>JAPUIL010000391.1 GCA_027297085.1 Verrucomicrobiota bacterium
ATTCGCGATTTGAAAACAACTCCTGACATCTGCCAGCAATTTCTTCTGCTGTGGATGAGTTCAAGAGCAAGGCTTGTTCGCCATCGATCAATTGTTGCCCCAGGTTGGCAGCGCTGGTTACAACTGGTTTTCCCAGGCATAAAAAATCGGGAAGTTTGGAAGGCAAACGACTCTGGTTGTAATCGTTGATTCGGCCTGGTTGAACAACGATATCGGCCAGTTCAATCAAGCGCCACATATTCTCGCGTGGTAGGAAACCAATATCACGAATCCAACTATCAGCTCCTTTTGGAAGTGCATTTCGAATGCCGGGATCTGGGAATCCGGTTTTTATCAGAAGGCATGGCGTACCGTGCTCGTTGAGCAAGTGGATCGCTTTAAAGAGATCGATAAGGTCCTCCGCGTTGGCCCCCGAAGCGGCGCCGGGATAGGTGATTACCTTAAATTCGTCGGGGATACCAAAGGTGCTCTTGTTTAGGATTGGCTCCGTATTCTTCAGCGCTGGGCCAGCTTCGAATCCTGGAAACAGGTGGTGAGCCGGTTTCCCCTCGGGTGCAAACTTGGAAAGGTTTTCGACGATCACGGTTATGGCGTCGGCCACTTCCAGAAACATGGGCCCCTGCAACGGATCGGTTCGGTGGGCCTCTTCACCTGGTCGCATTTGGGTCCTTTCCAAGATGGCTGATTCATCATCTTCAAGGTGTATGATAAGACGCGCATCCACTTTTTGCCATAGTTTCTCACAAAACTGCCGAACAATTTCTCTGGGAGTCCAGGCATGGACGATTTGATGAGGTTCACCTTCGAAGCGATTTGGGTTTTCCAATATATCCTCGTAAGAAAATGCCGGAACCTGAGGGTAGGGAAAAAACCGAAAGGATGGATCCAGTTCCGGCAATGCGATCGCCACCTCATGCCCCTGTCTTTTCAGCTCGGCGGCAAAAGGACCAATATGATTCATGCTGTTGGCCGAAAAGGTACTGTGGTGAACAAAAAGGATTTTCATGAATGAAGCTGGGCCAAAAGCAGGAAGTCTTTTTGAACAATTGTTAAATACGGTCTGGTCTTCAATTTAAAGATGTGAATTTATGGCTGGATTTTATGGAAAAAGTTCTCAACCTCCTTATTTTAGGTAAATGACCCAAGATACCAAAGATATACATCCCGACTTCTCCGGGTTGCTTCCGCGGGAGGTGAAGGAAGGACGATTGAACCAAAGAGGCCACGTCTTCTGGTTTTATGGATTGTCGGGTTCTGGAAAGAGCACCCTGGCCTATGCCTTGGAAAAACGGCTCTTTGCGGAGGGTTATTTCGTTCAGATACTCGATGGGGACAATGTTCGCACGGGTCTCAACAATAACCTGGGCTTTTCCGATGAGGATCGTGTCGAGAATATTAGACGAATATCCGAGGTCGCTAAATTGTTTGTCCAGACAGGGATCGTGACACTGGTTTCTTTCATTACCCCCAAGATTGCCATACGGGAAGCGGCCAAGGCGGTGATCGGTGAGGACGATTTTACTGAGATTTACGTCGAAGCCTCGTTTGAGACTTGTGCCGAACGAGATGTGAAGGGGCTCTATGCCAAAGCGAAGGCGGGAGAGATTAAAAACTTCACTGGGAAAGACTCTGCCTTCGAACCACCAGTCGACTCAGACGTATTCACTGTAAATACGGAGTCAAAGGGGATTATGGAGTGCTCAAACAACCTTTACGACCAGTTACTGCCGATCATAAAACTTTCGACCTAATCCTATTCTATTAACTGCTGACCCTATGGATTATCGACTAAGCCATATCAAACAACTGGAATCCGAGGCGATTTTCGTTATGCGCGAAGTGGCCGCGCAATTTGAGAATCCGGTGCTGCTATTTTCAGGAGGCAAAGACTCAATTGTCATGCTTCACCTGGCCCTTAAGGCCTTTCACCCGGCCAAGCTTCCGTTTCCACTCATGCACGTGGATACTGGGCACAATTTCCCGGAAACCATTGAATTTCGCGATAAACTGGTGGAAAAATTGGGCGAGCGCTTAATTGTACGGTTGGTCCAGGATTCTATTGATCAGGGAAAAGTCGCTGAGGAAAAAGGGATGAACGCCAGTCGGAACCGGCTGCAGATTGTTACGCTACTGGACGGGATTGAAGAGTTCAACTTCGACGCCTGTTTGGGTGGTGCACGCCGCGACGAGGAAAAGGCTCGCGCCAAGGAACGCTTCTTTTCCCACCGTGACGAGTTTGGGCAATGGGATCCGAAAAACCAACGCCCCGAGTTGTGGAACCTTTTCAACGGCAACAAACACTTTGGCGAAAATTTCCGGGTGTTTCCTTTGAGCAACTGGACCGAGCTCGATATCTGGCAGTACATCTTGTGGGAAGGAATTGAACTTCCGTCTATTTATTTTTCGCATAAGCGCCGTGTGTTTACCCGGCAGGGCGTTCTGTTGGCAGAGTCCGAATTTGTGACCGTTTCTGAGGATGAAAAAGTTGAAGAACGTGTGGTAAGGTTCCGCACGATAGGTGACATGACGAATACAGGAGCGGTTGAGTCACCAGCTGACTCAGTTGAGGACATCGTTCGAGAGGTGGCTTCTGCACGGGTAACAGAACGGGGTGCGCGGGCGGACGACAAACGATCCGAGACCGCAATGGAAGATCGCAAGAAAGAAGGCTACTTCTAATCCTACCTGTGAGGTTTCGCGAATAACCCAGATTAAGAAAATTTCAGATGGAATCAGAAATCAAAGACAACGAAATGGATCTGCTCCGGTTTACGACTGCCGGGAGTGTGGATGATGGTAAAAGCACCCTGATTGGGCGCTTGCTCTACGATAGTAAGTCCATCTTCGAAGATCAATGGGACGCCGTAAAAACATCTTCCAAGAAGCGGGGTGACGAAAATGTAAACCTGGCGCTGCTTACCGATGGACTGAAAGCGGAACGCGAGCAGGGAATCACAATCGACGTAGCTTATCGCTACTATGCCACACCGCGCCGGAAGTTTATCATAGCGGATACACCGGGTCACATTCAATACACCCGAAATATGGTGACAGGAGCGTCCACCGCGAACCTGGCCGTACTTTTGGTCGATGCCCGGAATGGAGTAGTGGAGCAAACCTGCCGGCATGCCTTTATTGCGACTTTGCTAAAGATTCAGCACATGGTGGTTTGCGTAAACAAAATGGATCTTGTCGATTGGGACGAAGCAGCGTTTCGGAAAGTCGAATCAGATTTCCGTAAATTTGCTTCCCGGTTGGATGTGGCCGATATTCGATTTATCCCTATCAGCGCTTTGCTGGGG
>JAPUIL010000392.1 GCA_027297085.1 Verrucomicrobiota bacterium
CCGTAGAGGAGCGGCGAGGGCACGTACGGCGTCGGACCGCCTTGATGCCAGGAGATCTTCTCGCTGCCGGTGATGTCGCCGCTCGCGTCGAGCGGAATCGCGTACCTAAGCTTTGGCCGCTTTCAATACCTCAACATCTACGAATTCGGTCACTGAGATATGGGTGGCTTCGAGTTTCACCTTGGGAGCAAGGCCGGCTTGATGTGCTTCAATCCAGCGGGGTAGGCAAAGACACCAAAAATCGCCTTCCACCAGTCCTGGGAAATGATAATCCGGCAAGGGTGTGCTCAGGTCGTTTCCACGTCCTGCGCTAAATTCCAGAAACTCATTGGTCATTTGGACGCAGATGGTATGCATGCCTTGATCGTCCGAACAGGTATCGCACTTTCCATTACGAAAAAATCCCGTTATTGGAGATTGGCTGCAGGAAACTAATTTTTCACCAAGAACATTGAGTGCCATGTTTTCAAGATTGTGAAACTGATGAAGGAGTCAATCAAGCTCGAGAATCTAAATAGAATAGATAGCCAAGACTAGTTTAATCCGGATTTCCACGGAGTTGAAACGTCGAGGTCAACGAACAACAGGTAAGGGCGCGCACGTTTGTGCGTAAGTGAAGCCGGGAGTGAGGCAGACTCGGCGAGTCAGACCGAGTATGTGCGAAAATCATAGGCCAATAAGGTGCTTGTTTAGGAAAACTGCCAATCCAATTTTAACCAACAAAAATTATTTTTGCACATTCGATGGGAATTCGGATTAAGCTTAGTTTATAGTAAATCCTATGAACAGATTCAGCACAAACGGGTCCGTCGAACTCAGGCAGGCTGCTATAGCTTTTTCTTGTTCCTTGGTCGATAGTGCACCGGACTGGATTTTGTGATATAAGGCCAACGCTTCTTCCACGTTTGAAGGTGAGAGAGAAGCATCTGTTATCGGAGCCTCGGGTCTTAGTAACCTAATCCAATCATGTACGAGGCGAACACCGTTTTGATCGATCGTTTTTGGGCCTATCATGGGCATATGGCCCGCGCCCTTTGTGGCTATTCGATAGTAGAGAATGGATTGGTAAGGATTTCCTGGCTCGATTAGACGAGCGTTCTCCATACCTAGGCTACCTTTTTCCGGGAATGAATTAATCAGAATCATTCGATCATTCGGCACAGCCTTATTCATCATGGAGGTTACTCCGGCTCCACCGGAAACACGGTGACAGTAGGAACAGTTTGCATGCAACCACGAACGGGCTCGCTGGTCTAGTGACGCCGTATCATCCGCTGGATTCTCCAAGTGCTGAAAGCTGGCAGCTCCTTTGAATATTGGACCTATAAGACCCAGTTCTAGAAAATCATCCAATTGATTGTCCTTGTCTAACTGGCCGGGCATAAATGCCAGTGGGCGGTGGAAGTTGCTTCCATGGCAACGGACGCACTCGTCGCGTGCTGGAAAGCGATAAGGTTTTCCCATTATTGTTGCTTCCAAACCTTCCTTCGGAACGAGAGTGGCATCGGTCTGATCGTCGTTCCAACGGTAGCTGTAGCCGTTCCAGTAACCATCCCAGTGCAGGATTTGTGTTTCGATACGCTGCCCGTCTTTATGTATTGTTTTGGCCAATACTGTGCCCGCTGGTTTTTCGTATCCAAGTAATGGAAGCTCGACGCGATAGGCTACGATAGCCTCGATGCGACCTTTATCCGGTAGTCCGACCCAATAACGCGATTCGTATCCGTCCTGCCAGGTAGGAGCATTAATAGTAAAGGGATAAACACCCGGGGAAACCTTTTCATTTTCCGCATTTTGAAATAGCCCTGTGTCGCTTAGACTCTGGGGAAAGTCGTTACTTTTGGATTTGGCAGTATTGTGGACGATGCGGTGAAGGCCATTATCGTTTGGGTAATCGAGGAAAATGAGATCTCCATTTACATCCTGACCAAAGGATACGATCTGTTTGCGTGTGTCTGCTATAAGGCGATTTTTCGTGACGCGGTTTCCGTCCCAGTCGAGTGCCCATACTTTGCCAGTGACATAATCGCCGTAGATATAGGCGCCCTGTAATTCGGGAAGCCGGGGACTGGTCACAAAGTACCCGCCTGTTACGGAGGCTCCTATAATATGGGAATAGTGCGCGGTAGGTGGGAGAATTGGCGTTGGGCCTTTGGGCTGATCTTGTTTGAGCGGAGCGGGTCCCTCCATTATTGACCAGCCGTAGTTACCGCCCTTTTCGACGCGGTAGACCATTTCCCAAATTTCCCAGCCGACATCGCCGGTCCAGATTTCACCACTTTCCGGGTGGAAACTTATCTTCCATGGATTGCGAAAGCCATAAGCCCAAATCTCTGGCCGTGCTCCCTCGACATTCACAAAGGGATTATCTTCCGGGATGTGATAAGGCAGGCCAGGATCCTGTCGATCCACGTCGATTCTGTTAATCTTTCCGGCGAGAGTGCCGAGGTTCTGACCCGCGTTATTGGGGTCGGGGGGAGAAGGTGGAGCCAAATCACCAATGGTGAAAAATAGCATGCCATCCGGCCCAAACTGGATGTCGCCACCCATATGACCATTGCCCAAAATTCGTACCAGGTTTACTTCACTACCTGGAATGATTTGCAGAGAATCGTTCATCTTGAAGCGGCTTATGCGGACCTCCCGTTCATTCTCCGTGATTTCTAAGGCATGATGAATGAATATTTGCCGGTTCTCCTGAAAGTTGGGATGGAAGGCCAACCCGAGGGCATTGTTTAAGCGGGGAGCCAGCTTCTTCAAATCGGTGACTAGCTCAGCCTTTGCGGGATTGGCATTCAGGTCGGCTGGCAGACTCCAAATTTTTCCCTCCCGCTCGGTGATAAACATCAGTTCTTCAGATTCCAGAAACGTGATATCCACGGCTTCGTTGAAAGTTATGTGTGGCCAAATGCGTTCAGCTGTGTAAGGAAGCGGGGGCTCCGGCGAACCTTGGATTTTTGATGTAGTCCAAGGTTCTCGTTCCAACGCCCAACCAGAGAGGGAAAGGAAACACAGAAGAACAACGAGTAGTTTTAGAGGCATTAAGAAAGAATTGTGACTTTCCTACCGTAGCGCGATCTTGTTTGTCGATCTATATTGCTGGGAACGAAAATTGTTTATAATCTGTAGATAATTATTCTGGAGTCCTTTTTGGCTTTCCTAAATGCCAGCCATTGAAATACAGTTTTACCGTGCCAAACCTCTTCAGGAAAGTTGTTCCCCTTACGGTCTTTTTGGTAATAAGCCATGCCCTGGTATCGGTGCATCTATGGGCGGCTCACTACAAGTTTGGAGCCCAAACGCTAACCGTGCCCGATGGATTCGTAGTGGAGCAGATTGCTGGGCCGCCCCTGATAGATAGACCGATCGTGGCGGACTTCGATTCGGACGGACATCTCTATGTGGCTGAGTCGTCCGGTTCCAATGATCCCGTTGAAGTTCAACTTGCAGAGAAACCGCACCGGATTCTGCGACTTACTGACAGCGATGGAGATGGAACGTTTGATTCTAAAACCGTGTTTGCAGATCAAATGATGTTTCCGGAGGGCGTGCTCTGGTATCGAGGGTCGGTATACGTTTCGGCGCCTCCTCAGATTTGGAAACTTACCGACAAAGACGGAGATGGTGTTGCTGAGGAACGCGAAGTATGGTTTGATGCAAAGACCCTTACAGGTTGCGCCAACGACCTGCATGGTCCCTATGCCGGACGGGATGGGTGGATCTATTGGTGCAAAGGATCCTTTGCCGAGCAGACCTATGAGCGGGCCCATACCGATCCATTTGTTACTCGTGCCGCCCATATTTTTCGACGCAGGCCGGAAGGAGGGGAAGTTGAACCTGTCCTCAATGGCGGCATGAACAATCCCGTCGACGTGGTCTTTTCAAATACCGGGGAACGTTTCCTCTCTTCTACCTTCTTGCAGCGCCCGAGCGCGGGCGAGGGGAATCGGGATGGGCTTATCCACGCAATTTACGGCGGAGTTTATGGGAGGGAAAATGGAGTTCTTGATGGACATCCGCGAACCGGAGATCTCATGCCGGTGCTCGATCACCTCGGACCAGTTGCTCCCAGTGGGCTCGAATACTATGAAGGCAAAACGCTTGGCTCAAACTTCACAGGCAATCTTTTCACCGCACTATTTAATCTTCATCAAGTAACCCGTTATGAGCTCATGCCTCAAGGCGCATCCTTCAGTTCCAAGACCAGTGTGTTTCTGGAATCCGACGATTTGGACTTTCATCCTACCGATGTATTTGAAGATGCGGATGGTAGTCTGATTGTTATCGATACCGGTGGTTGGTATAAACTTTGTTGTCCAACGTCACAACTCCACAAACCAGATGTTCCTGGTGGAATCTACCGCATCCGTAAATCGGGTACACAGCTTTATGAAGATCCAAGAGGTCTTACCCTGCGGTGGGGCAGTATCACTAACCGAAAACTCATAAGCTTGTTGGGCGACGAACGCCCGTATGTTGTTGATCGGGCCATTGAAACTTTGGCGCTACGAGGCGATAAGGTAATTTCCAGACTCTCAAATTCTTTGGGAAATTCTGCCACAGATTCTAAAGTAAGACTCAACATCGTCTGGGCACTCACAAAAATCGATTCACGGGAAGCTAGGCAGGCAGTTCGCCTGGCTCTTCAGGATTCTAATCCTGACGTAGTCCAGGCGGCCTTGCACTCCATATCCGCCTGGCGGGATAAAG
>JAPUIL010000393.1 GCA_027297085.1 Verrucomicrobiota bacterium
TATGAAAATCGCGGCCGGCAAATCGAAGGGTTGTTAAACGGGGAAATTTTTGCCGAGTCATCCACCATTAATTGGGAACTCGAAATCGATGTGCAAGACCATCCGGTCATTGGACGCGGCTCCTTCGACTGGAGCACGGGCCTGATTGATATTGCCGGTGAGATGGACCTCAGCCATGAGCTCGGCCAAGCCATCTGGGATATTTTAAATGAGGAGCCTCTTTTCGACTGGAATGCAGGCCGCGTTCAAACCGCCTTCCATTTTGATGGTGAAAATTACCGTTATCAGTCGGGTCAGGCTCATGTCGTGATGAACGGAGTTGGGGTAGGATTTGAAAACCTCGCCATATCGGATTGTGACCACGTGGCTTCCATCCTCTGGACTCCAGGCTATTTCACATTTGATTTTAACGGGAATGGAGTTCTTTCCAAACTTGTTGATGCGCCTTTTGACTGGCAAGGGTCCTTGTCTATTGAACCGGGTCCCAATCTTCAATTCGAATTGAGTGAAGCCTCTATTGCACCCGAGTGGCCCTTCGGCACGATTCAGCTTACCCATGAGGCAAGCAACGAAACCCCGTTAGAAGTATCCATACTCAACGAGAATGCTGGCTTTGATTTCCAAGTGCTGGGACTGGATCTGCTTCTTAGCAGTGAAATGGGAGAACACCTCACCAGCTCCACCATGGATCTAATGCTCAACGGGCGGTGGCAAAACCAGACTCTAGTCAATTCCACGGCCGATGTATGGCTGCGTGACGGCATTCTGATAACCCCCATGTTTCAAGCTGAGGTCGGTGAAGGGCTATTTAATGCCGGGTTCGTCGAGCCTATTGATGCAAAAGAACTCATTGCCGCCATAATATCCAATCCGGAGCAATTTATTACCAGTGCCAGCCTGAGCAAGGCCACCTTGTTCCGGTTTTCAGATGTGATTGGTAAGGATATCATCCTGGATTGGACACCCGGGCAGGCTACTCCACTTAAGGCTCAGGGCGACTTCTTCAGCATCGGTTACACCGAGGTGGTATTCGAACCCGAACCAGGCTCGACACTAAGAAAATCCTCAGGTGTGTTGAAAGTAAGTCCCGGCGATTTTTCAATGGATTATCAACTCGATTTGGACCCGGCAGCCGAATTAAAGGCGAAGATTGTATTAAAGGATTACGCTATACAGGACTATCCGAACCTAGACCAATGGTTGACCGGAGAATTTGACATTACCGGAAATTTGTCCGGCCAAGCTGATTTTGATGTCACTCCCGACCACGCCAAGCCCAGTTTTAAGTTTCAATTGGATAACCTACTCTATGCCAGCGGAAATCTGGTCATGGACAATGTCAACTACGCGGGTGTTATCGACTCGGTGGCTCCCTTTCATCTGCAAACGGAAAAACCGTTCACGGTTACTACCATCCAGGTCAAAGGTTGGACCGCCACTGACCTTTCTACGGAATTCGAAATTGGAAATCGCATTAATATTTCAAACACATCCCTTTCAGCCCTGGGAGGTAAACTTAAGATCGCTGACATTTCTATGAGCTTGGAGGACTTGTATATGGATTCTGAAATCGGCGTATACGATCTACAGACTGAGCAGATCCTCCAATGGATTCCTAAGGTTATTGGCATGGCGGAAGGTAGCATCTCCGGTGTTATCCCCTTTCAGTGGGATATCAAAAATAGCCAGTTTTCTTTGGGTCGTGGGCACTTGCAGTCACCTGAAGGTGAGCTCGGCTACATGAACCTCAAAATATTCCATTCTGAAGGCGAGATAACCGATATCGTAAAAGACGAGCGATACAGCATGGTTGATGAAGCTCTTTCCAACCTGCAAGACTCCTCGCTCGATATTGATATCCTTCCTCCCAATTCGCTAACGGATGATACCCGCATTCGACTGAATATTAAGGGATTCGTTGATACGCGCTTTCTTAAAGCTCCGGTAGATGTGGTCCGCTACTACAGTTTGCCGATCGATAGTTTGACCCTGACCATGGAGCAAGTGCGGCAGGACCTTCCTGGAATTCGAAGCTCTATCGATTGATCAAATCGATACAAGTGTCAGTGTGACTCATTGTTTCACAAAAGCGAAGCGGCGCATATTATTGAGCCATAATGGCTCTCTATGGATTCGCTAGTATTGCTGCAATTCATTGGTAAACAATAGGTAAGGGCGTTTAGAGTGTCTGGCATGATTTAGGCATTATGGCTTACAAACACTAAATCTTAACTTGGATAACAACCATGAAATTCTTAAATCACAGATACAATAATACAAATACTGACCTTTGGGGGGAGTTTGAAGAATTCTTCAACGCGCCTTCCAATTTCTTTCCAACCAATAATCCGCTCTTTCGATGGGATTCCAACGCCTTGCGCCCGGCAATTGACTATTACGAGGATGATTCCAATTTCTTCGTTCAGGCTGAGGTTCCTGGATTCCAGAGCAAAGAGATCGAGGTTGAGTTGGAGAAAAATCGCCTTGAGTTGAAAGGAGCGCGCAAACAAGACGGGGAAAAAGGAGCCTCGGAAATTACTTTCCATCGTTCAGTTTCTCTACCCGATTTTGTTAAAGCGGAAGCCATTTCAGCCAAGTATGAAAATGGAGTGCTTACCGTAACCATTCCTAAAGCCGATGCCTCCAAACCACGGCGTATTAAAGTCAAAAGTTAACCCGAACCACCACCGTTTATTATGAATTCATCATCTATTTGTACTACTGCGCCCTCCAAAAAGGAGCGCGCAATCGTCTATCATCAACCGAGGTTCTCCGTTCATCGCTCGGAAAACGAAACACGTGTTCAAGTTGAACTTCCAGGGGTCGCCAAAGACGATTTGAACGTTACCGTTGAAAACAATGAGCTTCTACTGGAAGGCAAAGTTTCAAATCAACGGCCCGATTCTTGGAAAGCGCTGCATAGGGAATCGATTGAAGGGACCTATAGACTCCGGCTGAGATTGGGAGATCAGGCCGATCAAAGTGCTATCCGGGCAGATATGGCCAACGGAGCGCTTGCGCTGACCATCCCAAAGGAAGAAGCGGCCAAGCCTCAGAAAATAGAGGTCAAATAATTACCTGCTACGGGGTCATTCCTTGCAATCGCCGTGCCTAGCCATAGCCTGCTAAGGCGACGGCTGGTGCATGCCAATGCGGGATTCAAAGTGTGACCCCCTCGAACGGAAGCTTTACTTAGTGCAATACGGGTCGGAGGGTTAGCCCTCCGGCCTTTTTTGTGCATTTTAGCTGATGCGAATTTAAAAATTGAATGATTTCCCGATAATTGCTGGAAATAAACCCAGTCTCGTTACAGTCCCATGCTTATCCCATGAAACCATTTGTTTTGTTTTTAGTTCCCTTCTGCTGGCTGGTCGCACTCAGTCCACAAGCGACCGCAGAGCCCGTTCGCACTGATAATCTTACAGCAGAACTGGTCTCCGAATGGAAAGGGCTGGTTCCGGGGAAAACCAATACGGTCGCCGTCCGCCTCAAAATGGATGACCACTGGCACACTTACTGGGCCAATCCAGGTGATTCCGGCCTACCCACTAAAATTGCGTGGACTTTACCGGAAGGCATCACCGCCGGAGCCATCCAGTGGCCAGCCCCGCAATGGATCGATTTTTTCGATTTGGTATCGTACGCCTACGAAGGGGAAGTATTTTTGTTGGTTGACCTTGAAGTGGCGGATTCGGTTCAGGCTGGATCCTCCGTGAAATTGGATGCCAAGGTCGATTGGTTGATTTGTAAGGAGGCCTGTATTCCAGGTGGTGTTGATCTTTCGCTTACCCTGCCAGTCGTCACCACTCCTGAACCCAGCAGTTGGAAATCCGGTATAGATGCCACTCGGCTGGAATTGCCGCACCAGATTCCTGGTTGGGATTTGAAAGTGGTAGACAATGGCGAATCATTTGCTTTGACGTTGGTCGCGCCAGAAGCTGCGGGCTTTGCCGGGCGTGAAGTGACTTACTTTTCTCTAGATGGTTGGGTGGCCCCATCTGAGCCGCGAACTTCCCTCGCCGAAGGCCGGATACTTACCTTGGTAATGCCAAAGGCCGAGTACGAGCCTGACTCCGAAAAGGACCGTTTCCAGGGTGTATTGGTTTCCGGTATTCCTTGGGATAACCAAGACCAATTGCGTGCTCTGGAGGTCAATCTTTCGTTTTCTGATAATGCTACGGTTGCCGCATGGGTAGCTCAGTTGGCTGAAACAGGTGCGTTAGCTACCGGAGCCCTTCAATTTTCCAGATCCGATTCGGCGCCCTTGAGTTTTGGCATGGCGCTGTTATTTGCTTTAGTCGGCGGACTGCTTCTGAACCTCATGCCCTGCGTCTTTCCAGTTTTGTCGATCAAGGTGCTGGGCTTTGTGCAGCAGGCCGGTGAGGATGCCTCAAAAGTCAAATTCCATGGTATCGTCTTTACTGCCGGTGTAGTGGTGTCGTTCTGGATTCTCGCCGGACTGTTTTTAATTCTTCGTGCCGCCGGTCAGGAAATAGGGTGGGGGTTCCAATTACAAACCCCGGGGTTTGTGGCTGTATTGGCGAGCGTGCTATTTCTTTTTGGTTTGAATTTGTCCGGAGTGTTCGAAATTGGGGAATCGCTTACGGGTGCCGGAAGTAAACTGCAGGCTAAGTCCGGATTCACGGGATCCTTTTTCTCTGGGGTGCTGGCGACAATTGTCGCCACACCTTGCACAGCGCCTTTTATGGGAAGTGCCTTGGGAGTTATTGTCACCTTATCCGCGGTTGAATCGATGCTGGTCTTTACTGCACTTGCCTTGGGCGTGGCTTCGCCCTATCTCATACTCTCATTTTTCCCTGCTTTTTTAAAATGGTTACCTCGCCCAGGAGCCTGGATGGAAACTTTTAAAAAAGCCCTGGCCTTCCTCCTCTACGCAACCGTGGTGTGGTTAGCTTGGGTGTTTGGAAACCAGGTAGGCGTAAATGGTATGGCCGTCTTGCTCCTCGGACTTGTTATCATGGGTGTGGCCGCTTGGATCTGGGGTAATTGGGGAAACTATACGAAAAAGAAATCGGTTCGAAGAATTGCAATGCTCGTTGCTCTACCCGTTGTTTTGGCGGGTGGATGGGTTCAATACCAAGCATCCCGTTTCGAGGCGCCCAATTATGAGGCCAGGGGATCTGATTCCGTAGGAATTGCCTGGGAAACCTATTCACCTGAGACTGTGAGTTCAATGGTTGCAGAGGGTAAAACCGTGTATGTAGATTTTACCGCCAAATGGTGCCTTACCTGTCAGGTTAATAAAAAAATAGCCTTCGGAAGTGAGGAAGTCATCCAGTATTTCCAGGACAAAAGTATCGTTTCCCTGAAGGGAGATTGGACACGGCGAGATCCTGTAATTACCCGTGAACTTCAAAAGTTCGGGCGAAGCGGGGTTCCCACCAACATCATTTACCGGCCGGATGGATCTACAAAACTACTTCCGGAAGTCCTGACTCCCGGTATTGTTTTGGAAGCCCTTCGGGAACAGACTCAAAGCTAGTCCTAACTTAACTGTCAGCCCGTTTGCGTTTCTTAACGACTATCCAAAAGACGAGTCCGGTCAGACCAAAGATAAAGGAGACCGTGCTCGGCTCAGGAATTGCCGCCGTGAGCTGAATGTCACCCCATTGGGAGGCATCGTTGAAGGCGCTCTCCATCGTCGCGTTCCAGAAAAGCTGATTATCTCTGGAGCCACCATCATCATCGTCGTTGATCGCAGCGTCAAATCCCAGGGTTGCGCCTATCGTTGGGGTCAACCCCAACGTAGTCCAGGGCATCTCGATTTCCATGACGTAGGAAGTTGCCCCCGTATGAGCGAAAGCAAAATTGGTCGTGGGGTTTGTTAATTCCGCCGTTTCCAGCTCGCTGTTCTCTAACCCAAATCGGTACTGGTATCTCTTAAGCGCCGTACTCAAGGCTCCCGTACCTGTGTGATTCATGTCCAAATATACCTCAACCGTGTCATCCTCGAAAGAGTTGAGGTCGGTAGGATCATTGTCACTGGAATCTAAAGAACGAGCATCGTCCGTTACTTGAAACAAAACGTATAGGTTGGTGGAATCCCATTTTAATGAGACCGACCCCGAAATGTCAGATGCCCCCGGATCCGTCCCAACAGAAAAGTTCAGAATCGACTGGGCCACACTGGCATCACTCCATTCGCTGCCTGTGATGATCCCGTCAATGG
>JAPUIL010000394.1 GCA_027297085.1 Verrucomicrobiota bacterium
GCATGCCGGTTTGTCATCCCACACGGTTGACTCTCATGACGGGGAAGTATCCGTTCAACCACGGTTCGGTCACCTGGGGAGACTTCCCAAAATCGGAGGAACCATACACGTTTTCAAACCTGTTGCAGGAAGCCGGATATAGGACGGGAATAGCCGGGAAGTGGCAGCTGTGCCTGATGCAAGATGATCTCGATCATCCTCAGAGACTCGGATTTCATAACTCCAACCTGTTTGGCTGGCACGAAGGTCCGCGTTACTACGAACCAATGATTTACCACAATCGCAAAGTTCGCGACGACACCCTGGGCCACTACGGGCCAGATCTTTACGTGCACAGTCTGATCGAGTTCATGAAGGCAAACCGCGACGGACCATTTCTGGCGTATTATCCTATGGCAGTTGCACACGACGTAACCGACGATTTGAAGAAACCGGTTCCACACGGGCCATTCAACCGCTATGACAGTTATTCGGAAATGGTATCAGAAATGGATAGAGCGGTGGGGCGTCTGGTGGCTGCCTTGAACGCACTCCAAATTCGAGAAAAAACTTTGATATTATTCGCAGCGGACAACGGCACACCGGTGCAGATGATTATTCGAGCAGATCTGGAAGGTCAGTTTGTTAGAACGCCAGTTGTATCGCGCCGGAATGGACGCATTGTGCCCGGGGGCAAAGGTACCCTGTTTAATGGTGGCACCAGTGTGCCGATGATAGCAAACTGGCAGGGCACAATCGCCCCGGGGCAGGTGGTGAATGACCTTGTGGACTTCAGCGACTACCTGCCAACATTCTGCGACTTGGCGGGTGCACAAATGCCTCCTGATCGTCAGCTCGACGGACACAGTTTTGCACAGCTACTACGCGGGACCGGAGGATCGCCGAGAAAATGGGCTTTTAGCGAGGAAGCTGTCACGCCCAAGCCCGGTGGTGTCGAACCAGTTGGTGAAAACTCGGGACTCAAATGGGTACGAACGGCTAATTGGAAACTCTACACTGACGGACGATTATTCAACATGCAAAAGGATGATCTCGAACAGAGGCCGCTCTTCATTGGCGAGGATACCAAAAAGCAAGCCGGTGAGCGCGCCCGGTTAACCGCCGCACTGAAGAACTTAGGCGTAAAGTGAGCCGGAAACTATAGAACCCATATCATAAGTCCTTTTGATTTTGAGCTAACGCGCTGTTGCCGGCCAATAAATCCTGGCCAATCACGATGGGGACCCGCTGCCATCTGCCACCACGAGTTGCGAAACATGGTATCCATATCCGGATACATCGCCGAACGCACTAATACCTTATCTAATTAAAAATGATATAATGGTGCAGCTCATTTTCGGAGGATGAAACGATCGGAGTTTTTCAACCGACTATTTTCCACTTCGGGTAGGCGACCTGGCCAGGGATGTCCGCTCGAGTCTTGAAGAGTGTTTTGCCAGCGGTGACATAGAGGGTTTTGCCATCGTCTCCTCCGAACGAAAGATTGGTAATAGCATCTTCCGGAATTGGGATGCGTCCCGATACTTCCCCTCCAGGTGTGAAAACGTAAATGCCAGGAGGAACCTCGTCGGTTTCATTCGCGTGACGCGGATTTTTGATCCCCGCTGCGACGTAGATATTTCCTTCCATGTCGAGTCGCATGCCATCCCCTCCACGACCAGGAGCGAAGTCCCATAGGACAGTGGGGTTCTCTGGGTTCCCATCAGCATCGAGGTCAAAGTCCCAGACTTTTCGGTTTCCTCCGGGAACAGGACACGAGTCGATGAGGTACAGTTTTTTTGCATTCTGTGTAACTGCTATTCCATTCGGGCGCTGAATAGCTGGTTGCTTGAGAATGCGAGTGACGGATCCATCGAGATCGATTCGGTAAACCCCTTCAACAGTCATCTCCATTTCCTTACGACTAGCTTCCCAATAGCAGGGGTCGGTGAAATAAATGCGTCCCAGGCCGTCCACGCAAATATCGTTAGGCGCGTTGTAGCGAAGACCTTCAAATGTTTCGGTCAGGATTTCGTATTCGCCGGACTGAAGATTTGTCCGAGTGATGCGTCGCCCACCGTCGGGACCATATTCCGCACCTTCGCAATGGAGCAACCGTCCTTCCAGATCAAAGGTCTGTCCATTCGTGCGGCCGCTTGGTTCGCGAAAGACCGACAGTGTTCCGTCGGAAGTCAGTTTCAAGATACGATTGTTGACCATATCTGAAAAATAGACCGTCCCGTTGGCATCGACCGCTGGACCTTCGGTAAAGGCAACCCATGCGGCGACGGTTGCTTTTACGGATCCAGTTGGTAATCCAATTTGTGAGTATTGCATTTAAAAGATTAGGATCATGATTAAAATTAATCATCTAGCGCATTTCGATGGATTATGGTCGCGAATAGTGGCAGTGATTTTTGTATTATTTAGATTCTGGGTAGGGCTCGATCGCCGAGCGAGCCGTCGCAGTATCGGCGGTTTGGGTGATGTCTTCTAACGCGACTCGGTAGACAAAACCGCCGTACTATCTTTCAGCCTTCTGCCTTCATCCTTCTTTATTTCTCACACCATATCGTAGTCCCAGGGCTTACGCATTTTTCGCGACGCAGTTGCGGCGGCTTCTGCGTCGCCGATATACTTTTCCCGAACCGGATCCCACTTCAACTTGCGGCCCAGACGAACCGCGGTCACACCGAGGTGGCACATGGTAGCTGAGCGATGACCGATCTCAGCATCACAAATCGCTTTCTTCCTTGAGCGCACACAGTCGATAAAATTCTCCATGTGGTCGTTGCTCGCGTAGAGACGTTCTGCATTGGACGGTAATGGAGTAGTCAGGATTTCAGGAATACTTGATTCGATATGCCCGCGTGTCACCCAAATCCAACCCGAGGTTCCTTGAAAGCGAATGCCGTGTTTTTGACCAAAAGGTTTTACCACTCGACCGTTCCAGGCGTTGGCCGTGGTGCTCCGGCAACGATGGACCACGCCGTTAGGATAGGTGTATGCCAACTCATACTCACTGGCCGCGGTGAATCCGCCCGGAATCATATCCACCAGGGTACGTCCTGTTGCTGAAACAGGACCACTTCGTTCGAAACCCGTCGCCCACAAAGCAATATCGTTATGGTGCGCGCCCCAATCCGTCATGGTGCCACCCGAGTACTCCCACCAATAGCGAAAATACAAATGAGTCCGCTCTCTTACATAGTCCACCGCCTTAGTCTGTCCTTGCCACATGTCCCAATCAAATCCGTTCGGAACGGGTGTCGGTGCGAAGGGCCCCTTACGTTGGCCCGCCGGTAAATATACATCGATTTCCTTCAGCTCGCCGATCCGCTTGTTACGCACCAGTTCACAAGCCAGACGGAAATTCGGATCGCTTCGTTGTTGTGTACCCGTTTGTAGAATACGACCGGATTTCTTTTCCTCAGCAACCAATTGTTTGCCTTCATCAATGGCCAGAGTCAGAGGCTTCTCGCAGTAAACATCTTTTCCAGCTCGCATCGCGGCCAACGACACCAATGTGTGCCAGTGATCAACGGTACCGCAGATCACCACGTCGACCTCGTCCATTTCCATAACTTTGCGAAAATCTTTCAGACCCTTAGCACAGGGCCATATCTCCTTAGCTTTTGCGATTTGAGCTTCGTCCACATCGCACACCGCCACCATGTCGCCATAATAAGCAGCATTGCGTGCGTCCCCCGTGCCCCGACCGCCGCATCCCACCAGAGCGATTCCCAGTCGATCGTTCGCCATTTTCGGTCGAGCTACCTGGGGCTGAGCCAAGAGTTCTTCGGCAAACCATCCAGGCAAGGTGGATGCGGTTGCCGCCATACCGGCCGTTTTAAGAAAGGTTCTTCGTTTCATCGTGTTCATGGTTGGCTGAATGGATGCGAGCTCGAGCTGATGGTTCACCAAAGTCTGTATTTAGCAGCTCTCTGCGTGCAATGCTCAAATCCAAAGCACACTTTGCTACAATCAGACCCCTTCAGGAATCCTCGTATTCTCATCGTCATGATCCCTGAGGTCGATCCCATAGAGCTTGATTAAGAACCGATTAAAATCGTTAAAAATTAGGATCAGTACCGGAACCAGTAAGAGAGTAATGGAGGTGGCGAAGACAATTCCCCAACCGAGTGAGACTGCCATTGGAATCATCCATACCGCCTGCGGGCTATCCTCAAACATGAGCGGCATAAGGCCAAAGAAGGTAGTTAAGGAAGTAAGCAGGATGGGCCTGAAACGTCGAACCCCGGCAAGCCTAACCACTTCCTCAATGGGTTTACCATGCTTCAATTGCTGGTTCATAAAGTCTACCATCACCAAGCTGTCGTTCACCACCACTCCAGAAAGGGCCATCATTCCCATAATCGAAGTCTGGGTGAGGATTGGGTTCCCATCGTTAAAGCCAAACAGGGTGGCCATGATCCAATGACCGGCTATCGCACCCACCACCCCAAAGGGAATGGCCGACATCACTATTAGCGGTTTAATGTAACTTTTTAGGGGAATGGCCAGGAGGGCGTAAATAACTGCGATGACCATATAAACACCCTGGGCCATGGACTCATTATCTTTTCGAATCTTGGCGGATCGGCCTGAAGGTTCAAAGGTCAGGCCAGGGTATTTGGTAGCAGCCAATCGAGGAAGAAAATCGTTGAGGATTTCGTTTTCCATGGACGCAATATCGAGCTTATCCGGATCGCCATTCGCATAAACACCGATGACTCTTTTTCGATCCTTTCGCTTTATCGAAGGCAGACTCCTGTCGGTGGAGATACTCGCAACGGTCTCGAAGGGTACCTCTGTTCCATTAGCGGTGCGAATCATCATCTTGTTTAACGCGGCCAGAGACTGTCGGTCTTTTTCCGGATAACGAACCATCACTTGAATTTCATCCCGACCGCGTTGAATCCGTTGGACTTCTGTTCCAAAAAAGGCGGTTCGTACTTGCTGTGCCAGATTGGCAGCGGTAACTCCCAGGAACTCGGCTTCCGGTCTAAGCTCCAAATTGAACTGCTCATTGGATCGTTCGTAAGAATCTTCGATATCATAAAGGCCTTCAAAGGAGGTCAATTTCTGCTGAAGATCTACGGAAGCTTCTTTAAGTTTTTCCACATCGGGGAAAGCCAGGCTGAAACTCATGACTTGCGACTCGTCTTTTACATAGGAAAAATTAAATTGTTCGGCCTCAGGGATAGCCGGCACAAGTCCTCGCATCTCATCGACCAGATCTCGACTACTGTAATTCACCTCCCGAATTTCTGAGGGAGTAAGTTCAATGAGTATCTCGCCCAATTCCGCGACACCCGCTGAGGGACCCTTGGTTTGATAACCGGCTTGTTGGAAGGGCATTCCACCCGCGGTGGCAAACACGTTCTTGATCACAGTTGTATCGAACCGTTCATTGACGTCGTCTTTTAATTTCAGCGCAATCGCCTCAATCATATTCACCTTTTCCCGGGTCACCTCGAAGTTGGTCCCCGCAGGCATAAGGAGCGTGATTGTGGTCGTATCGCTGGGAGCACTGATGGATGAACGATAGGCGATCCGATTCCCCAAAACCAGACTGACAAATATGAGGAGGAGTCCGATGAAAACTGAGAACGTAGCGTAACGGTGAATCAACAGGTAATTGAGAAAGGGACGGTAATACTTTAAAATAAAGGATTCCAGGCCTCCGGAGAATCTCCTCTGGAAACGAGAAAATAGTCCGAGTGTATCATTGCTGGCCACCAGGCTTTTTGAATGACTCAGGTGCGCAGGAAGAATGAGTTTCGATTCTATGAGTGAGAAAAAGAGTACCGGGATAACAACTACGGGAACACTTCCATAAACAGCTCCTCGAGTACCCGTCAAAAGAAACAAGGGTAAAAAAGCCACCATGGTTGTCAGCACACCAAAAAATACAGGTACTGCAACTTCGTTGGTTCCGATGATGGAGGCACTCAGAGGCTTGGCCCCTCTTTGCATATGTTGGAACACATTCTCTCCCGTTACTATAGCATCATCCACTACTATGCCGAGAGTCAGGATGAAGGCAATCAAGGTACCTATGTTTAAACTAACTCCCATGTAGGGGAGTATAAAAAACGTGCCGCCGAAAGCGATGGGAATTCCCAGAGCGACCCAAAAGGCTAAAATAGGGCGCAGGAAGAGAGAGAGGATGACAACCACCAGGACAAACCCCAAAATGGCACTGTCCTTTAAAGTAGTTAAGCGGATTTTAATACGTTCAGAATCATCGTCCCAAAAATCCAAGGTGATGCCTTCGGGCAATTGAGCCTGTTTGTTTCTAATGAACTCCTTTACCTTATCTCCAATTTCAATGACGTTTTGATTGCCGGATCGGAACACATCAATGGCAATAGCTCGTTTGCCGTTATACTTTGCGATGATCGGTATTTCGCTGAAGCCATCCTTAACCTCGGCAATATCCTCGAGCCGAATTTTTGTCCCGTCCGGACGTGTGAGCACGACAATCGATGCGAAATCATCGTGGTGGTAGGCCTGCTGATTAGTGCGCAGGAGGATGCGACCTGTTTCTGTTTTAACACTTCCAGCAGACAAATCTACCGAGGAAGTTCGTATAGCCCGGGTGATCTGATCGAAGGTAAGGCCATATTGCCGCATAGTGCTTTCGGAAACTTCAATGCCAATTTCGTAGGGACGAACGGCCTTGAGCGTAACAATAGAAATATCCGGAATGTTGGAAACTTCATCACGCAGTTGTTCGCCCAGGGTTTTGGTCTCTTTTTCCGTCAGATTACCGGACAGAACAATGGTGATTACCCGTTGCTGAACGGAGTGGAGACTAATTTGAGGCTTTTCTGCCTCGGGAGGAAAGGTCCGTATGGTGGAAACCCGATTGGTCACTTCATCCAGTTTTTCGCTCAGGCTGTACCCGTCTGCGATTTCTACGGTCACAGAACCCCGGTTGGCAGAGGCGCGGGCCGTTAGCTCCTCAATACCTTCTATGTCGAAAAGAGCTTCTTCAAGACGTGTAACAATGGCCTGCTCAATCTCACCCGGGGTTGATCCCCGCTTACACTTTCAGTGTTTATAAGGATTTTAGCCAATTTATTTTAACTTCCTGTCTACATCATGGCAAATTGAGTTGCCTAATTGCATAGAGTAGTCATGGTTATGCATATGAAGGCAAAGAAAACCAACGGTCTCAATAAGTGGGAGTTTCCCAAGAAATCTGGAATATGGATTCGGGAATTTATCTACTCTCAAAATTACAACGGCAAACAAAGGATCTATTCTGCTTTCCAGGTAACGGTGCCAGGGAGGGTTCTGGGAGAATCCTACAAACGAAAACGACGGCAGTTACCTACCAAGGCTAAAGCTGAAGCTTGGGCCAGAAAAATGGCACATGGGATCAAGTTACAAGGCGAGGAGTTTTTCAAGGCCACTGATTCGGAACGACGGGAGTTTGCCGCCTGCATACCGAAGCTCAGAGAAAAGGGGCTCAAACTTACTGAAGCTGTTGAGTTTGCCCTATTACGTCTGAGACCCAAAGGAGGGGATAAGACTATTGGTGAGATAACAGATGAAATGATCGCCAGTAAACAATTGCGGTTTGAGCGCGGAGATTTGCGACCTAGATCCTTCCATGATTTCAGAAATCGGGCTTCCCGGTTTGCCAAGGATTTTAAGGACACTCCTGTTTATGATCTTACTGTTGAAGATTTGAAAAGCTGGCTTCTTGGATTAGGAGTAAAGCCACGGACGACTTCAAATTATCTGACTGCTGTATCTGAGTTGCTGAGATATGCAGTGCAAAAAAGTTATCTCTCGGTTTCGCCGGTCGACGAATTGACAGACCACGAGCGGAAAGAGTTGTGCGGGACTAACAGGCAAAGCCGTGAGCCGAGTATTCTGACGATTGATCAGGCAACAAGGTTGTTGGAGACAGCTCGGGAGCATACTGAATTGGGCCTACTGGGGGCTGTTACACTTGGGCTTTTCTGCGGAGGCGTACGAGTTGAAGAGTGCAAGCGACTTAGCTGGTCGTCTGTAAGGGACAAGGAAGAGAATCCAATCGTCACTAT
>JAPUIL010000395.1 GCA_027297085.1 Verrucomicrobiota bacterium
TGCCATTCCCTCGGATGGACCACTTCAAACTCCACTGTGTATTCCTTCAATTGCTTGGCAGTCAGAGTTTCTTCCCAAAAGAAAACACCGGTGTCCTCCTCGATCTCCACTTTCGATTTGTCCGGAGCCTTGCGTTTCACAACGATCTTTTCGTTTCGCGAAATCGGGAAACGCTCGAACACTTTAACCTTGTGACTCATGGGATGAAAATTTGTCACCTCGATCGTGTAAGCCCTTTTTAGAACCGTCGTCTTGTCGATAAACCCGGAGTATTCAGTTTCCCTAAGAGTTTCCTTCCGATTCACGATAATAAAGTCGTCCACGCCCAAGGACAGTTCCAGTTCATCTCCCGGCAGCGCATACGGCACGGACACACGAGACGTCAGTGTGCCATCAATAAAGACCTGCGCCTGACCCGGCATAAGCGGCAGATCAAAGGCGTTGGTGGTTTTTGATTTTAGAAATCCTTTCTCCTGAATCAAAGGTACCACCTCACTCCAGAATTGAGCCTGGAATCTTTTCGTGAAAATGGGAAACCGGGACGGCTCGCGTTCGGAGGCCAAGGTAACTTGTGTCGGCAGGGTAGCGGAAAAAGTTGAGAATCCAGCTTGCACGACTGATATTACTTGATAGTCGGCGTCCTCCGCCTCAGTGACTGCAAATGCGCTCAACTCAATCACCTCATCTGCAACACCACGGGTAGATCGCATACGTTTTTGTCGAGGAAAGTACTGATTAGGTTGCAAAAACACCGGCCCCAATTCCGGGACATTTCCCGACCGGCTCGGCAGGCTGGTGGATACGGTCACTGCGACGTCATCCCAACTTTCTCCTGTTTCCTGCCAGATGTTGGCTTGGTAAACCACCTCCATGGAATTCTTTGAAGAGTCGACGCGCACAGCGTAGGAAGGAAACCAACTGGCATTGGGCACCAGGTAATTGAACACCAATTTAGCGGTCCCGGCCTCAGCTGCAAATATCCGCACCGTCACCTCACCAAGTAATTGATTGGCCTTTTGTGACTCCTCAGCCAAATCCTCCAACAGCTCTTCTAGCTCTTCATTCAATTCGGCAATGCTTTCATCGATTTCCCGCGACTTGGATTGAGCCTCAATGGTCGTTTTTTGATAAAACTCCAGGACTTCAGCGGCACGTTCTAATGCCGAACTCTCGGTTTGGTAATCTCCAAAACTTTTCGTGAAGGAAGTACTTAAACTTTCGGCAAATCTGATCCGGCCTTGCTGATCTTTCTTCTCCGCATTCAGCACTTGGATACGATCCCTTAACTCCTCGACCTCATCCTTCAGTCGTTTTTCTTCGGCCGTATCTTCCCTATCCTTGATCTGCTGAAATTTTAGATTATCCAGCCGGATGGGAACACCCTCAGCCAGTCCCAACTGAATTTGATTCACATCCAAGCGGGTCGGCAGACCCATGAATTGTAATACATTTTCGCCCGTGTCTAAATCAACATCCGCTAACCGCGTTACCCGTGCGGAGCCCATATACACAGACACTTCGGAAATCGTGGAATCCGTAGGCGATTGAGATTGGAGAAAAGGCAGGAATCCAAAGATTGCCATACCAAGCAATAATAACCGTGTTATTTTCATCAGGATATATTGGGGGTTAAACAGCATTGTTTTTCCATTTATGAGATGGGTTCCAATAGGTGGCCCAGTCTTTAATGCGTTATAGGCAATGGTTTTGGATCACCCAAGCCCAAAAAACAGTGGGCCAACCCTTCATTAACACCCACCTACAACAGTTTCTTAGAGACAACTCTATAAAAGATCGCCCTTCTTGAATCGCCAGAGACTGAGGCTAATAAAAAGATTTAACCACGCACTCAAAAGCCCTACTCCCCGCCGCAATTAGTGGGGCATTCTTTAAATAATAAAAGTTTGGACCTGCATTACCAAATAACCTACTCAGGCAATAGGCTTTTGAGTATCTTTTTGCATGAATACCCATTCCATACCTCCTGATTCTTTTGAGACCTCGTCCATAATGGGCCGCAAACCGGTTATGTCCGATGCCCAGGCCATGTTTGACAGCTATGCAACCGACCCAGACGTAACCCGCTACCTGGTCTTTAAACCTTACGAAAAACTCGAAGACCTGCAGACCTGGCTCAATTATATCATTCGCGAATGGGACCGTAAGCCAGGAATCATGTACCTGCTATTCAAGCGAAACCATCCCGGCGAGCTGGTGGGTTCTTTTTCCATAGGAATTGACGGCTGTAAGGCGGAAGTGGGCTACTTGGTCACCCGTCCTTTGTGGGGCCAGGGAATCATGACGGAAGTGTTAAACTATTGGGTGGACTGGGCGTTGGCTAAACCCGATATCTTCCGAATTGGCGCACTTTGCGATGTCGACAACCCTGCATCCGGTCGCGTGATGGAAAAAGCCGGTATGACTTTTGAAGGTACCCTCAAGCGCACATGCATGCACCCCAATGTGAGCAGCGAACCGCGGGATGTTCATTGTTATGCCAAAACACGGTAATCTCAGAGGCAGCCAGAAAAGTCTGATTGAAGTATTGCAGGGCGGTTTAGAATTTTAAGACTTCTACGCATGGAATTGCTCACATCGGTCATTTGTGACTCAGCCTCCGACTACCACGGCAAACTCTGTATCCTGGGAGCCTTCGATACGGTATGGAGTGCAAAGTTCCCCAGTCAGCACCCTCATTGCACTCTGGCCCTACGATTTCTCTTTACTGGGTCGGATATGGGCAAACATGACTTCAAAGTGGTTTTTGTAGATGCCGACGGGAAGGAGCTTTTGCCCAAGGGGCCTTTGAAGTTCGGTATTCAGATAGGGCCCGTTCCCGACGAGCAGTATTTCCTTTCCCGCAACCTGGTAGTCAACATCCAGGGCCTCCCCCTTCCCGAGCCAGGTCAATATGCCTTCAATATCCATTGCAACGGCGAGGTTATATCGCGCATCCCGCTACAAGCCGTGCAAGGACTCAATCCAGGTCCCAGACAGGATCCCCCGTCCTCCAAAACTTAGGCCTAAGCATTCAATCTTCCGGGCTCTATCTGCCAAAATAAAATCCTAGGATTCGCAATACAGGCAGGTCAGAAACACCCCTCCCACGGTGATTGACTTTGCCGAACCGAATTCTCACTTTGAACCGCTTATGAATTTTACGGCTGCTGGAACGACCCATATAGGGTTCGTTAGAAAAAAAAACGAAGACAGTTTCTTTTGTGAACCAGAGAGCCATGTCTATGCGGTTGCCGATGGTTTGGGAGGGTTGCCTTTCGGCGATTTAGCCAGCAAAGCGGCCATCCAATACCTGGAACTCTGGACCAATGCCCGGCGCAGTGAGGACTGGTCCGGCATCCACTGGCCCACCTTCATGAAAGAGTTGAACCAGCACGTAATCGAAACCGGACGGATTTCAGCGCATGGTTTGGGTATCGGGACTACTTTTTCTCTTGGAATGATCCGCAACGATACCCTGGAAGTTTCTCATATCGGAGATTCTCGCATTTACTTGTGTCGAAAAGGTAAAGTGGAACAATTGACTACGGATCACACCCTGGAAACCTTCGCCCGGCAGCGAAAACAGGTTCCGGACGACGCGGAAGTACCAGAGCACTACAAACACACGCTCACTCAGTGTTTGGGACAACGAGAGTTGATCAAACCGCAGTTTGAGGATCACCAGCTTTTAAGCGGAGATCGATTGCTCTTCTGTTCCGACGGCGTTAGTGGTTATGTATCTCCAAAGGATTTAGAGCACACTATGACAGCCCGCAATGACCCTCAGGCGACACTGGACTATCTTGTTCAGGCTGTGCTGGACAACGGTGCCCCCGATAATGTCACGGGGATTGTTGTTTTTGTTGAATAATCGAAGGCACCAATGTGCCTCGGTTGGAAAGTGATAAATCAACGCTTAAATCTAGGTATACTTTTGTTT
>JAPUIL010000396.1 GCA_027297085.1 Verrucomicrobiota bacterium
GCCCTCCTACGGATAGCCGGACGAGATTGTCGGTAACCATCGGTTCCGGACCAAGCCACTTACCATCAATCCAGCTCTCTGGATCGCCATGTTCGTTACGGGCGTATGCGACCTTCATTGCAATCGTCTTGAAATCTCGACTGAAAGCGCGTTCGGGATATCCCGGATTGCGGCCTTTAACGAAATAAGCCCACTCCAGATCCGAATCGTTTATTTGGCCAGACGAGCTAATTTGTCCCTCGGCCAAACGTTCGATCTCGCGCCAATCCTTTTCTTCATGAGAGAGGAACCACAAATGGACGTAAGGAGAGCCCGGTTCCGGAACGAAATGGTGCCAGCCACGATGGTCGTGGCGGTCTGGCATAAAAGGCACACCATCACGCAGCTCACCGCGTTCGCGCATAACGGCCATCTGGCTCCGAGGCAGCTCCGCCCAGCGGTTATCTCCAGTCAGTAGTGTAGCAACCTTAGCGGCGGCAAGTTCGGCTAGAACGACATCCATTCCCCCTCTCGGCCACACCCAGCCATAATAACCGCCCCACCAATGGCCGGTGTATTCGCCAATTTTTCCGGAAAGACCCACATTATCGGGGGTTATCCCATTATTCCGCCGGGTTAGTTCCTCCCACATCCCAACGTAATCTTTCACCCACTGCACGTAGCGGGGATCACCTGAATACAGGTATGCGTTGGCAATCAGGGGGGTAGAAGTAAGATTAATAGGAACATCGCCCTTAGCCATTCGGTCGCTCATCACTTTGACGAGTTCGGCAAACTTATCGTTGTCGGGATAATCGTTTATCCAGGCTGCACTCGTTTCGATGCCTGGAATGTCGGAGAAGGGTAAATGGTAACTAACGAGATTGGAATTAGTCGGTATCCAATCGCGCTTGTTCCACTCCATTTTGGGACCGCGGCTGCCGTTCATGACGGCCCGCATCATTTTCATCTTCGGGTCATAGTTTTGCGACTCCGGATCGTCTCCGATAAACATTGCGGCAAATCGAACTGAACGGTTGCGAAACAGCACGTCATCGGGCTCGACCATTCCCATCGGATAGAGCGAAACGTAGCCCTCCCCATGATGCATCCAATCCCAATTGGAATCAAATTCGCGGTAGATCTGTCCGTAGCGCGTATACTGACGCGTGATTCCTTCCCATACCTTGCGGTGCAGTTTATCGAGTTCATCGGACCCGCCCAAAGCGGTGTGAAGTGAAAATCCACGAAACGCTTCGTAAGCGTCGTCCGAGGAATTCATCCCACCTTCATAGCGTTCCTTCCACCTCAGGGTACCGTCGGGCAGGACATACTTATTATAGAATTCCACACCTGCCCGATTGAGAGATTCTATTAACTGCCGCTCGTACAAGGCCCAAGCCGGTGGCTCCTGTTGGATGTCACAAAGAATGGAAACGAGATTGATCTCGCTCGTACCCTTTTCCAGACCAACCGCAGGGGTTAAAGCGAAAATCCATAGCGTCAACATTGGCGTTAAGCCTGCGGATTTAAAATTCATTCAAAACAGCACCTCAAAAAATCTAAACTTCAAAAACCATTCGAAGAAAAATACATAGCCCCGAATACTTCACCGAAATATCCGGGGCTACATGGACTTAACATACTACTACAATAACTACTACTACTACAAAAACTATAATCTAGAACTTAAATGAGTTGGACAGATAGATCGTCCTTGGATTTGGAATGCGAATGACTGCGACTTGACCGTCAGGATTTGTTTTGACCGGAATGTCTCCGCTTTCCCCAACCAGATTTCTGACGTTTAGCTGAATGCGCCAATCGATTTTATTGTCCATGATTTTTTTCCCATAAGAGATCCAGGCATCCCCACTAAACAGTCCGTCATCAAAGTAGGGTCTGGTCACGTCGGGAATCGGGACTCCGGATTCCGGCTCCACAAAGAACACATAACCCGTGGCAGCTTCATCTTCCCAGCGGATGGCTCCACCGATCCCGAAACCTGCCAGACGGCCTTCTTCAAATTGGTAGTTGGTGACACCGGTGATGCGCCACTCGCGTTGTTCATTGGATACGGTGTTATCCAAGGCTTTGGCGCCACGAATGGGAGCAAGAATTCCACCTAACAGCGAAACTTCATACGCTTCGGAATCAGCCTCCAGCCGTCCATCTTGTTCCATTTCTCCGAGCCGGGCTGATTGAACCGCAGAGACGTATTCTTCCGCCAGCTGCGCTAACAAGGTTGCCGTATTGGTTTGGACGGTTTCCTGCTGACTTACATTCACCATCAGCCGCCAGGACGGGGTCGGGTTTGCTACAAGTTCAAATTCGAAACCTTCAGCCAAACGATCTTGAGTAGACTGAAGGTTAGGGATACTATCTACCTGGTATTCATCCCATACGCCGTCTCCATCGGTATCTACCTGCCTCGGATTTACCACACTGGCCAGAGCTGAGGGAATCGTTGCCAGAGATGCGGCGTAAAAGTCATCAAAGCTCTTTAGAGGGAAGTTCTCAGGAGTGCCCGATATCACAGCTAGTTCCTCGGTGAACGAAGTGCCCTCTAAATCAGATTCACGATAAGCATTAATTCTACCGATTACGTGGCTAGCGAAATTTCTAGTAAGAGCTGGAGTTGTATTGACGTTAGCCAACTGAGTCTCAAACCAATTAAATTTTATCGAATACTTATTATCTGCAAAACTGACCAAAAATCCATATTCCTCGGTCGTACCAGTCGGTTGACCAATGGCTACGCCCAAGGGGTTGTTGCGAAGGCCAATGGGATTGAAATTTTCCGATTCAGCATAGTGCACCTGAAGATCCATACCGCCTGGAAGATCGCCGAACAGCACTTCAGGATAACGCCCCACCACGCTCCAGGTGGTGGTGTCTCCGGTTTGCACCAAAGCAGGCGTAGATGAGAGCTTGGTGAAGTCTGGATTGTGAGTAAGGTCTGGCAACTGCCTGGAGAAGCCGACCTCCGTCGCACTTGCCCTGGCAAAGCTTTTCGTATCATCTTCACGGTATCCGTAGAGGCCCACAATATGCTCATTAAACAAATAACTCTGCCAGGAAATCGCCTTGGCTTCGATGTTGTTTTGGCTGATGTTCTCATTTCTCAACCAACGCTTGATGAAAATCTTGCCCTGCTTAACCGACCGGTCGCCAGCAACCCCGGAACTCCAGCGAGAAGTGGCGGCAGTGGTATCCACATACATGTATTGAAATTCATCTCCGGGTTGATACCTGGGCCCGTAATCCAGGGCATGAATACGTACATCGTCCATCGACTGGACTCCGATAAGTGAATCACTGGTAAAAACCGTGAGATTCACATTTCGACGGCCTCCGCCTAATCCATGCTCCATAGCGGAGGTCATATCAAACTCGTTACTGTCAGTCCCATCTGCCATTTCCCACCAATGACGATCGGTCGTATGGTCGTTATAAAGACCGGTAAAGGTATGACGACCCAACCATTTCAGAAAACCATCGTTTTCCGTGAAATCCACTTTGGCGAACGCCGTAACGCGAAACGTTTCCCGCTCAAACTCATTAAATTGCTGTCGTGGCCCACCAGATCGAGTAAAAGCCCGCCCCAAATTCGGATTGAGCTGTCCATTGGGCAAATAGACCGAATTCATGACGAAGATGTCGAAGGGTCCCGTGGTGCTTTGGGCTGACCCACCCGAAAAAATAAAGTCCTGTACCGTTTCGTAATTTTGTTTGTCGTAGGCGATTTCAATACCCGCCATATTATTAAAGAAGTTCTGTTCCAACGCGAAGTTGACCGCATCGAATGTTCGTTTCACACGATCGTATCCGTTACTGTACATATGATTTCGATAATCGAACACGTTGGGATTTTGTAAGGTGGGAGCAGCAAAACCTATCGCATAGGGTTCGGAGTAAGGACTGTTGGTGGAAAATTCTCGATAATCGTTCACGCCTGTGTCACCGGGCAAACCAGCCGCCACCGGACTTCCCGCCAATCCGGTACTGTCGATCGTGTCCCCCCGGCTCTCTCTCCAGGGAATCAATGAAGTGTAGCCCTGAATATTGGAACCGGGAAGGCCCACGGTCGCAGGTCCCCCGGGAACAGCAAATAAGATCGCAGTATGACGAAAATTACTTGGATGGACGTTGGTGTTTACTCTGGCCTCACTGCTGCCTACTACGCCGAGATGCAGGGGATCATCATGCAAGGCTTGAAACTCCCAGGTTCCTCCTTCGCTGGGAGAGCGAACATTTGCGGCAGGTTGAGATCCCGTGTACTGCGATATCGAGGCGGGAGTTGGCTCGAACCAACCATGATAAGCAACGGTTGGGGGAAGAACTTCTACCGGAGATCCTGACTGTTCCCCGTCTTCTGCATTGAACCGGAACCTTGTGGCGTCGAATACATCACTTCCTTCGTTTTCAAATAAGACAACATTCAGGGCTGCGTAAAAGCGAGTTTGATCCTCAAAGGCTGGATCCTGTTTATATTTCAGACCTTCGTTTAAAAAAGCCACCCGTAGGGATAAACGATCCTCCACGATACTTTTATTGTAATCGAACTCCGTGCGCCAACTACTGTAGTTATCAAAACGAACCTTTATTTCTCCGAAATCCTGGTTGTGAATAGCTTGCTTGGTGGAGTTATTGATGACTCCCCCAGGACTTCCAATACCGAAGAGAAGTGAGTTGGGTCCTCTACTTACGGTGACGCGTTCGGTATTGTAGCTGTCGAATCCGATGTCCGTCAGGTAATAATTACGCGTCAAATCCGCGGCACCCAAACCACGGATGCGTTGGTTCCGCTGAGGATTGGTCCGGCCGTCATTATTTATGAAACGGCTCGTGTTGCTGGTTTGCGCTCCATTGAAGTTCCCCTGATAGCCCCCCACCTCTGTATTGGTGGTATAGGACAGGAGCGTCTGGGCGTCAGTGGCACCAATATCATCCATAAACTCCGAAGTGACCACCGATATGGCTGCACCCAGATCCCTCAGGTCAGTCTTAATACGAGTTCCCGCCAGAGTGCTGGTAGCCTGATAACCAACTGTTTCGGACTCATCAACCGTGAAGAGACTTAAATCATACACATCCGCGTCGTCTTCATTTTGAGCGGATAAGTTGCTAATTCCTGCAAATAAAAAGGAGAAGCAGAGCAGCCCTTTGAGTAAGTGAGAGTAATATTTTCTTATACCGTTAATATAGGAAACGTTCATCTTGTTCGTGTTTTGGAGTTATTATGGAGATTTGTTAAGTTCTCTCAGAGCAGACTAGCAGGTATCTTTACTGAATTGGTAAAATGGTACCTAAAGCCGTTTCGAGGAGTATTGCCTTTCATAAGATCTATTTTTCAAAATAGAACAAGCAAGATTGTGCTAAACCCGTTTAATAACCACTGGTTTGCAGACATGTTATTGAAGCATTGTTTCAAATTCCCACCTGACTCCCGCTCAACGCGTTTAGCGTCAATGTGATCGTCATACGTATTTCACCACACATGTTTTTACAGGACACCCAGTTAATACCCTAAACATTCTGAATGAATACAACGCCGGGCAATAGTAGATCCAACAATTTTTGGTACTGCACAGACCAGCAGCGGTTCGATACGATTGGCGCGCAGGGTAATGCTTATTTGCAAACTCCAACCCTGGACAAGTTTGTACAGAACGGAGTGTCTTTCACCAACGCGTATTGTCAGAGCCAATTTGCACACCCAGCCGTGCCAGCATAATGACAAAACCCCCACTTCTGCGGCTTCGCC
>JAPUIL010000397.1 GCA_027297085.1 Verrucomicrobiota bacterium
AACGTCGGCAGCTTGGTAAGCTTTCGCTATGTCGGTGAAGGGAAGGGATTGCCCAAGGTAACGCCGTTTCCTCAAACACTTTCTGAAGTGGGGGTGTTTGCCGATTTATTCCTGTTGAAACCTGGCGAAGACTTTACCGAATTTAAAATGAATTCACCCGTCTGGTTGCCCGGCGTAAAACAGAAAAGCTGGATGAAAATTCCCAACGGTAAAAAGATTAAGTTTTCGGAAAAGGAAGAATGGGCGTTTCCCGAAGGATCCATTATTGTTCATCACTTTGATACAATTGCCGGAGTACGACACGAAACGCATGTGTATTGGGCGCGTGGAGACGGCAGATTCCGGGCAGCGGCATATCGGTGGAATGATGAACAGAGCGATGTTCAATTAGTAAAAAGCAGTACGGTGGTTCAACTTCCTCAGAACAAATCGATAAACTGGTTTTCTCCGGGACCGGAACGTATGGTTGATGCAAAGCTGGCCCTGATCGGTTTCGTGCCACAGTTCAATACTCGACAACTAAATCACGGCAATCAGCTATTGGATTGGAGTCAGCGGTCTATTCTGAATAAAAGGATCGATAATGCTGACCTGGCCACGTTGCCCAGACTTGTTTCCCTGGATGATGTCTCTGCTTCAATTGATTTGAAAGTTCGTTCCTACCTGGACGCCAACTGTGCTGTTTGTCATCAGCCGGGAGGACCGTCCCGCGGTAACTTCGATCTGCGTTTTGCTACTGACCTGGTTGATCAAAATCTAATTAACGCCGAACCTATGGCCGGAAACATGGATGTTGATAGTGCTCGAATTCTTATTCCGGGAGAGCCCGGAAAATCGATCCTTTATTTGCGCGCCGCTCGTAGCGACTTTTTCCGTATGCCACCGGTTTCGGTGCATGGTGCAATATCACCCGTGCTTCCCTTGATGGAAGAATGGATCCGTGAAATGAAAGGGAACAATTAAATCAGAGAAAGAGTTTATCAATTTGCATGTATCCAGAGTAGCACAGGCATCCTGCCTGTGTATCCGTAGTTTGAACACGACACAGGCAAGATGCCTGTGCTACCTTACTCTTCTTTTGGTATTGGTTGGTTGTGGGCCTGTAATGGACACGGCCTCCGTACATCTCGTTGAAGGCTCCGATCTGTCCGCAGGCGATCTGCTTTGTTATATTATTTCAACACCAACCGCTACTTATTATCTCGAGAAAGAAGGCGGCGGTCTTTCCAGCATGCTCGACGTAGATGGCATCGATTGGCTGGGATTCCATAAGAAAAAAGGCTCCGAATCCAAAGGCGAGTATCGCGGATTTCCCAATGCCATTTACAAGGAGGATGGCAGTTTCTTTCATGCGAAAAATGTAGCCACTGACGTGTCGACTTCAGTTTTGAAAATCGATTCGGCCAACCACGTTCGAATCGTATTCACCTCTGGTAATGGCAAGTGGGTAGGGCGTTGGGACTTCTATCCGGATCGTTGCTCCTTTACAATGGATAAGATCAGCGAAGGTTACAAATATTGGATTCTTTACGAAGGCGTTCCCGGAGGGCAATTGGACAAGACCGATTTCTGGTACTCATCAAAAGACGAAGCGCCACATTCCATTGATGAAAAACAAAAGGATGATCTTCCCGGACCAGAATGGATAGCCTTCGGTGATGAAAAATCTCCACGCATGATTTATATTTCGCATCACGAAGATGATTTGTACCCAGACCGTTACTACAACATGCGCGATGAAATGACCGTCTTCGGCTTCGGCCGGGATGGAGGAGCGAAATTTCTCGATACACCCCAGAGTTTTTCCATTGGATTTGTTGAAGCAACCGACTATGAATTAGTGGCTCAATATGTTGGGAGTCTGAATAATTAATCCTCATAGTTTCAAACGCCTTCGTACCGAGCAGAATGCGACATCACCCAAGTGCACAACTTATTTTATTAAAAGGCAACGTGTTATGGAAATTAATATAGATTTTCAAAACTTCACAAAATGTGTTCTTACAAAAACGCACTTGCGAAGGCTAAAACCGACATGCGCGAAGAGCTGTGTTGCAGCCCGCAACCCGCTTGGTCACGTAGTATTCTACGCTCCCGCGCTGGCTTGCGAACTGCGCCTTCCGCCGTCGCCCAAGGGCTATGGCGGGACACGTGCTCTTCATCACATTGGTCGATGTCGCCTTGCTCGGTACGGATTTTTGAAATGTTTGGGTTTAGTGTTTGTGTCTTTCTATTCAAGTCAGGAAGGAACAGAGACAGGTATAGTTTCTAGGATCTGTTAACGATTTTTCGTACATAGGAATAAAAATATCCGATAAGCTGATGAAAAAAAGATTACTGATCAGCGATGACTCTGTAAACAGTCTTTCAATTCGGATAACGAACTGAGCAGCTCATCATGCGGTTGTTCCTGTAGCTGTTCCGCGGTGTGTGATCCATTTGTCACCGCCAATGTCATTCCACATCCGGCGTTGCGTCCCGCCTGGAAGTCGGGCGGTGTATCACCGATTTTCACCACCTGCTGAGCATTTTGGACTCCCAGCATCTCCATGGTTCGCTGGATCATGTGCGGAGCCGGCCGGCCTTCAGCGACTTCGTCACTCGTTACGGAAGCCTGAATGAGCGTCTTGGAGGTCCCTACGTGCCGCTCGTCCAGACCCTGGTTCCAACCTAAGCGGGAGAGAATGATGTCCGTCACTTTGCGGTAAAATCCCGTCGTCAGACCGATAGCGATTCCCTCGCTTCGCAGCCAATCGAAGCACTCCAGACAGCCTTCCGTCGGATCGAGGGTTTGCGTCTCATAGTGGTTTTCCAATAAGCGGCGAAATTCTGCATAAGAGGATTCGACTCTAGCCGACAAATCAGCGACATCTGGCCCCAGCTCGTGTCCCCATAGCTGCCTGAAGACTACGCGCTTGGAAAGGCCTCTAAGCGGTTGTAACTGTTCTGGAGTCATAGGAAGTCCCGTGTTCCGGGCTGCTTGCAGGAAGATACCTTTTACCTCGCCCTGGTCCGCGACCGTCGTTCCGGCCATATCAAACACCACCAATTGAAACTGCGACATCCGTCGGCCTCTCTCGTAAGTAACAACCGTCATTTTGCCAGGCTTCGAGGCAGCACATTCCACGTCAAGGCGAAACAGCAGGCGCTCAAAGCTCCCGAAGCGATGAACATTATGAATCCGGCGTCCCATCCATAGTTGTCAATAACCCAACCGGCTCCAGCGCCGGATACGACTGCACCCATATAACCACAGAGTCCGGTAAAACCCGATACGGTGGCGGCTGCCTTTTTACCCGCGAAACCGACCGCCGCAACGCTCACTAACATTAAGGGACCGTAAATCAAAAAGCCACACACACCGAGCGCTGCTGTATACACGAATGGGTGACCAGCGGGAGTCAGCCAAAACGCGAGCATGCCAAACGAAAGCAGGAACATATACATGGCCATGATGGGACCGCGGCGTGCTCGAAAGAATTTGTCGGACACCCATCCTGCACTAAGCATTCCCGCGATACCCAAAATCTCAAAC
>JAPUIL010000398.1 GCA_027297085.1 Verrucomicrobiota bacterium
GGCGATTGAAGGCCTGAGCAAAGCCATGGCTCAAGAGCTGCCTAGCGGTATGGCTCGCATTCCTCTCAATCCTGGAGTCGTTAACACGGACATGCTTCAGAGCTGTTTTGGTATGAGCGCCAGCGGCTATCCTGATGCACAAGAGTGGGCTCAACAGGCGGTGCCGTACATCCAGACAATTTCACCGCGGGACAACGGAAAGTCTTTAACGGTGCCGCAATAATCGAAATCCTGACTACTTTTCATCCTTCGCACTAGCATTGGTGGTTACTCTGTTGACCGCTGACCTAAGACCATTGTTCACGACTGCAAGAAGTAGGCCTGACACCCATCCATGGTCTCACCCAGGCTTCGGCATGAAACTTATAGTTTTCCATGGCTACAAAAAAGGCAGGGGAGGACCGGCCGGGCCGTCTGATAAATAGCCCCTTTATACGGCGCCCTCGGCGAGGTCACCCTACCGAATTAGGATCAAGATTATTTCTGCCTTCTTCCTTCAAACTTCAGCCTTTAAAAAAAGGCCCTCCCCGAAGGAAGGACCTTTTTGAAATAAGTGTATTGGTGATTCGATTACATCATGCCACCCATACCACCCATGCCGCCGCCCATACCACCGTGATCGTGGCCTCCGGCTTCTGACTTGTCTTCAGGAATGTCGGTAATCAAACACTCCGTGGTCAATAACAGACCAGCAACAGAAGCTGCATTCTGCAGAGCGGTGCGGACAACCTTGGTCGGGTCAACAACACCCGCTTTGATCAGGTCTTCGTATTCGTTGGTTGTAACATTGTAACCTAGAGCTCCGTCTCCTTCGAGCACCTTCTGGACTACTACGGCACCTTCGATACCGGCGTTGGCGCAAAGCTGCTTCAGAGGAGATTGAATCGCACGGTGAACGATAGAGGCACCTACAGTTTCATCACCACTCAGTTTGAGGGCATCAATTGCGTCGGCAATGCGAAGCAAAGCTACTCCTCCACCAGGAACGATACCCTCTTCAACGGCCGCACGAGTAGCGTGCAAGGCGTCTTCTACACGAGCTTTCTTCTCTTTCATTTCCGTCTCGGTAGCGGCACCGACGTTGATCACGGCAACACCACCAGCCAGTTTGGCCAAGCGCTCTTGCAGCTTTTCGCTATCGTAATCAGAAGTGGTTTCATCGATTTGACGACGGATTTGCTTTACGCGTCCTTGTATCTCGGAAGCGGTTCCGCCACCTTCGATCATTACGGTGTTTTCTTTGTCTACGGTAATGCGCTTTGCAGAACCCAGGTCATCCACTTGAACATTCTCCAACTTGATGCCAAGATCTTCAGTGATGAGCTTACCACCGGTGAGGATGGCAATGTCTTCGAGGATTGCTTTGCGGCGCTCACCGAAACCGGGAGCTTTCACCGCACACACATTCAAAGTGCCACGGAGCTTGTTCACTACGAGGGCAGCCAGTGCTTCACCTTCGACATCTTCAGAGATGATCATGAAAGGCTTGCCGGATTGGGCAACCTTCTGAAGGAGAGGCAGGAGGTCCTGCAGGTTAGAAACTTTCTTTTCGTGAAGAAGGATGTAAGCGTCTTCGAGTACAGCTTCCATCCCTTCTGTATCGGTAACGAAGTAAGGGCTGAGGTAACCTTTGTCGAACTGCATACCTTCGACCACTTCGAGCGTGGTTTCGATAGATTTTGCTTCTTCGACAGTGATGGTTCCGTCCTTACCCACTTTGTCCATGGCATCGGCGATAATGTCACCGATCTCGGTATCCCAGTTGGCGGAAACGGTAGCAACCTGACGAACTTCTTCGCGGTCTTCAACTGACTTACTGATGTTTTCGAGTTCGGCAACAGCAGCCACAACAGCTTTATCGATTCCGCGCTTCAGGTAAATAGGGTTGGATCCAGCAGCTACGTTTTTCAGGCCTTCGCGGTAAATGGCTTCGGCCAGAATGGTAGCAGTGGTGGTTCCATCACCAGCAGCATCTGAAGTTTTGGAAGCCACTTCACGAACCATTTGTGCTCCCATGTTTTCGTAGGGATCCGCCAGTTCGATTTCCTTGGCTACAGTAACACCGTCCTTGGTTACGGTCGGTGAACCGAATTTCTTGTCAATAACGACATTACGACCCTTGGGTCCGAGAGTAATCTTGACTGATTGAGTCAGGGCTTCCACTCCGATAAGGATCTTTTTGCGAGCGCTCTCGCTGAAGAGTAATTGTTTAGGCATTTTCTAAGTATTTTAAATTAAGAGTTTAGTTATTCAATGATGCCGAGAATATCGTCTTCATCCACCAGGATGTAGTCAACATCGTCCAATTTAACGTCAGTGCCACCATACTTACTGGTGAGAACACGATCTGCGACAGCTACGGAAAACTCGTGCAGGTTTCCGTCATCATCTTTTTTGCCAGCTCCGAGTGCTACCACTTCGGCTTCCTGGGGTTTTTCTTTAGCAGAATCGGGAATAATGATCCCGCCTTTAACTTGCTCATCTTCCTCAATACGTCTGAGGAGTACTCGATTTCCGAGAGGTTTGATCTGACTCATTACAGTTCTTATATAGGGTTTAGTGTATGTTTAATTGGTTGATTGAAATTAGAGATTTAAGATAAGCAATGCAGGTGCCATCGAGGAAAATATTTACGCAACTAACTAATAACTAAGCTTTTAATTAATAATCACCCATTGATTAGCACTCCCCGCTCACCTCAAGCGTGGCGCAATCTGTCACACCCGTGACACACTAGTCAACCCCCGCCTTGCTCCTGTCACAGGCTGAAAACAATGTGCTTGGATTTTCCACCAACCGGCCTCACAAAGACAATACATGCCCAAGAAAAAGAAGAAAGTTGATTACGAAGCCCTGAATTCACCTCTGATGCAAATCCCCAAAATGGACATCGCGTCTGCCCGTGATTTGCTGGATATCGGGTTTCGGGATATCTTCGAACTCGAAGGCCGAAGCCCCGAATCGTTGTTTGAAACCATTAAAAAATTGAAGCCCGAAACGGACAGTAGACGGCTTTGGTACCTTCGCATGGCAGTCTACTATGCAGAGAATAAACACCAGCTGGATCCGAAAAAAATGAATCCATGGGCTTGGAATGAAGAGGTATACCGTTAAATGAAGCCCGAGATTGAGCTACCGTCTCGCATCCCGGTCATGACTTTGCCGGAAGTTGCCTTTTTTCCAAATGTCATGATGCCTCTATATATTTTTGAGCCACGTTATCGAGCCATGCTTCAAACGAGCCTGAAAGGCAAACGGATGTTTGCGGTGGCAGGGATCGACAATTCCAAGGTTGGAGAAAGCGCCGAAAGGGAGCCGGCACATAGTATTGCATCAGTGGGAGTAATTCGCGGATGTCGAACACAGGAAGACGGTACTTCCCAATTAATACTGCAGGGACTCAGTCGCATTCGCCTGGACCAGATTTACGAAGACAAACTTTACCGGGAAGCAGACATTACTCCCCTGTTATCCACCCAAAAGGTCGAGCAAGGTATTTTGATGGAAATGCGGAGCCACTTATTGGCGCTCGTAAAACGAAGCTGGTCCACTAATCCGGAATTGCCTAGAGAACTACTCCAATTAGTAGAAGGGCTTGGGGAACCGGAAGAATTTGTGGACCTGGTCACTTACTCCCTGGTGCAAGACTCAAACCTGAAGCAGGCTGCACTGGCCACTTTGCCAATTGAAAAGAGATACGATCTCCTCATCGAAGCCTTTAGCGACTAGCCCGTATTCCTCACCAAACGCGCACAAATATGAGGGAATGTAATGAAAATGAACGACTAGCGATTTTCTTTAGAATTACACTCTGTTAACATCCGTTTGTTATTATGCGCTTCGCTTTTAGATGTGTCGTCGCAAACTCCTCGGTAGCACGCATATTCGGGCTGACATGCCGAGTGTTCCTCCCTACCGGTGTGGCATTCACCACCAGATCGAACTCCTCCAGGCCGTTCAGCTCAAAGGAAATCTCCACCTGCGGATTCGTTTGCTGCAAAATGCGCTCAATCGATGCCGGCCGTTCTGTGTTGATATCCCGAATCGGCACCCCGCCAAAGACGCTAAAAAGCGCGAATATCCAGAAGCTAGCCGTCGTTTATGATGAAGACATTGCAACCGTGGGCTTCGCCGGTCTTGCCATCGTGGGTGGTGAAGGGAATCATCCACTCAAATGCTGTTAGAGAACAAGAATTGAAACTAAATGAATTAAGGTGAACTTCCTGGCCGGGTGTTCCGGTTCCCTGTCGGGCCCGGTCTTGTCACTCGCTTTCGGTCCTTTGGAACAAGTCCCTCTCTGAGCAACATATCAATCAAGACCCTGTGGCAGAGACCACAGGGTGAGACCACAGGGTATGAAAGGCACAAACATGGCGTCAATTGTCAGCCTTCAACCATTCATTCTCCTTACTTCGCAAAGACTGAGCGGACATCTTTGGTATTCTGTTCGGCAGCAAGCTA
>JAPUIL010000399.1 GCA_027297085.1 Verrucomicrobiota bacterium
GAAAAATAAGATCGCACCCCTCCTGAAGGTGGTATTTGGGATACCCGCCCTCCCCCGTATTCATTGCGATTCCAGCCATTTTCGCGCCTCGAGCCAATGACCGTACCGCATGTTCTCCGAGCGCACCATAGCTCATGGCACTGATGATAATCGGTTTGGTTATGGTATAAGTATTTTCAATACCTCGTTCCTCCCCAAAAGTAACCGAATAGGGAATCAGATCCGCTTTATCAGTGGGATAAAGGGAATGACGGATTTTAATTTCCGTAGTATCAAATTTCTTTTGCGATCCAAAAGAAGACGCAGAATCAATGTTTTTAGCCTTCCGGTAAATCTCGGATCTTTCTACGCGATTAAAGGGACGCTCCTCCGTATCACTGGAAAATAAATACTGCCGCAACTCAGGTCCGATACTTTCAACTAAATATCTCCCTTGCGCAATTAACCCAAAATTTCTCAACAGGGAATGCTCCGTTTGGACTCGCAAATAGAAAAAATTTACGATGATCAGAAACAGTGAAGCGACCGTCAGAAAGTGAAAGTAGAACGATAGGTATCGTCCCGCCAAAAAAAACAACACGGCTAAAACCGGTAATGCGAGGTTTGTGAATTTTGAGAGACGATGGAAATCAACGGAGAGAGAAGTCATTGAATTGCTTAGACGGAGATTGAAGAAGATTGTTTTGTTAGTGGATTACAGTTGAGATTCCTGACAAAAAATAACCGCTGTCTAACCTTTAACAGCCCCACTAGTCAGGCCGGACAGGTATTCGAACAAGGCGAGGGACCTCTCTTTTTTGGAGGGGCGGCATGAAGAAGGTTCCATTTAGAAACCCCCAATCCGGGAAGGCAAAAGCTAATCCTTAAATTTTTCGAAAACCTTCCAGAGAAAAAGGCTATTCACAATCAGTGCCAAACTATCTGCTATCGGAAATGCAAACCATACGCCGTCAGCACCTAGTTGGGTGGGTAAATAGAGAAGCAGAGGAATAATCAGAATAAAAGTACGGTTGGTGGTTAGAAACAACGCGTATTTTGCTTTTCCAATCGCTTGAAAAGTTCCGACTATCATAATGGGTATGCCAACCACCGGAAAGGCGATCGACAATTTCCGTATAGCGGAAACCCCTTCCTCGATTAGAGCTACATCATCCGTAAATGCGCCAATAAATACGCCAGGAAACAGTTGTACAAATGACCACCCAATCATCAGATAAGTGGTACAAAGCACTATACTCACAAAAATCGTATGCCGCACGCGCTTCATTAACTTTGCACCGTAGTTATATCCAATAATGGGCAGCACGCCGGCCTGGATACCGAAAACCGGCATGAATAAAAACATCATCGTCCGATTGCACATAGCATATATCGATACCGACGCTTCTCCGCCATAATGAACCAAGCTGCGAATTACCAAACTTTGAATGATGGTAGCGCCAGAATTCATTAGTAGCGTAGACATACCTACTCCCGAAATCTCTTTGACGATGGGCCAATGAAATCGAATGCTTGACCAACGCAGTTCCAAAGAACTCTTCCCGGATTGTAGATACCGCAGCATGATCAAAGTGGTAACAAGGTGCGCAACAACCGTCGCCCAAGCCGCCCCTTGAATTCCCCAATCCAAGTAATAGATAAATACCGGATCCAATAAGACATTCACGACCGCACCGGTGACCATTGAAAGCATGGCCATACGCGCGTTGCCTTCCGACCGAACCACATTATTCATCGCCACGGTGAAGATCGAGAGGGGTCCTCCATAAAGCAAAATAGTAAGGTACTGAGAAGCAGGCTCCAAAACAGATTCGCTTGTGCCGAGAAGAAGAAGAAACCGCTCGGTTCCTGCCATCGCCAGCCCTAATGAAACTCCTCCCAAACACAGCACCATAAACATCATCGTACCCAGAATACGATTAGCTCCTTCGGTATCTTCCTTCCCCAGTGTCCGGGAAATGGCCGTGCTTCCACCAACGCCGACAAACAATGAAAACCCCATTAGCAGAAAAATTGCTGGAATGTTAGATCCGAGCGCAGCCAATCCCATCTCGCCGACAAACCTCCCGATAAAAATCGCATCCACCATATTGTAGGCAGCGATCACCAGCATACTGACAACAGCAGGGGCAGACATCTTCCCAATCAACTTTAGAATAGGCATCTCCCCAAGACTACTACTATGCGACCTCACCCTATTGTTTCAAAAAATGAGAAGTAATGAAGAGCAAGGCGCAGTTTGCCAATAAGCGCGGGAGCGTAGTCACCTGTGTAACCAAGCGATTGGCGGGCTGGAACGCTGCTGTTCGCGCTTATCGTTTTTAGCCTTCTAAAGGGCTTTTTTAGAACGTCACCTTCAGTGAGGTTTAATAAGTGTCTATAAATCTTCACAACTAACTGATCAATAATTAGATAATACCCGCCCTTTCGAAGTCGATTGAAACGTTAGGGTTCATTTCCCAAAGCAGAGGTCATTCGGATCACACTGGCAATACCTGGGTTTTTCAAAACCGGTAAAACTCATCAACCTGCTCCAGGCAACCAGTTACCAGGAGCCATCCCCAATGAAACTTTCAGCTAGGTGCTTTATCGCAATGCCTCGAAGATCATGTCTTTCAATGCGGAGAAGTTCGGATTGCTCAGGGAACCGGAAATATTGATGGGTTTTCGCCAGAGCTGGTATTCGCCACTCAACTCCTGACCCGTCAACCCAAGAGCCATTGCACTATTTCCAAAGGTTCCCTTGGAACCCATTGTCAGGTTCATATCAAGTGCACCCTGCGCAAGTGTCTGCCAATTCTGAGCATCCACACTTCCATTTCCCGACAACATCAGCTCAGGCCCAAGAATGGTAAAATCGCGGATGGCTACCTGCCCGTTTGCAAAGCGATCAATTTTGATTCGTATTGAATCATAGGGTACGCGCTGCAAATATTCGGTCATCTGTGAAACCGCGGTCAAACGATCATCCTTGAGAAATTGCCCAAACAACGCGGCTCCAATACTTACTATCTGGGCCGTTTTGTTGGCACCTTCGTTTACTCGAGTCAATTGCAGCAACCCAGCGGAACCTTCTACGTCAAGAGAAAGTTGAATAGTATCAGCCAGTTGGTCTAACCTCCCGGCTTGTCCCAATACGGAAACCGAACCATTCCAGGTCCCGGTAATGGGAGCCCCACTTCCCAGATCCAGCAAATCAGAGGGAATATTCGCCACCCTCCCCTCAGCTCGTAGCGTGTAAGGTGTTTGACTGGTTGCCGTATAAACCAAATCGCCTTTCCCAAGAATGGATCCCTGGTCGATACGGGTACTGAAAGAAGTAAGAGAAACTGAATCAGGCCGGATGACTGTTGCTGCATTCATTTCTTCCAAGACATACCCTTGCGGGAAAACGAGGCGATTGACCACTATCGTTGCATTTCCCGATAGTCCTTCCCAGGGCACCCCGGAGTCAGCCGCAGAATCTATAACATCCGGCGTTTCTTGAGCTACCGTATCCAATTGTTGCATACTATAGCCCCAGGCCGCAAGCGCCTTGCCTACCGATTGAAGATCCTCCAGGTAAACCGTGTCTCCGTTGAGGGCGATTTTGAAAGGATCAAGTTTAAGAGAAGCTAAATCCGTTTGCACAGACAACTTCGAAAGCCTGTCTCCACGCCGTACCTCTATCGGCAGATTTATTTGGCCGTCTCCTTTTGAGTTCACATCGAGGTTCACGGTCAGGTCGCCGGCACCTGCATCATCGGCAAATCCGGTTTTCACAAATCCTTTTATGGCTGGCAATTGGTCAGCCGTGCCAGTTCCGGAAAACTGGTATTGCCATGGACGTTGCTCAAGTACCCCGGCTCCGCGTAAGTTAAACTGCCCCACCCCTTGCTTAAAATTCCACTCCACTTGGCCATCCATTGAGAAGGTGGCTGTACTAATCATCGCAGGAAGACCCAAAAGTGATACCGGCACTATAGCTCCATTGAGGTTAGCTGATAAACGCCCTTCAAGCTGCCCTGATTGCACATTCATATCCAACTCGGTATCAATCAACGGACGAGACTTGCCTGATTCGGAGAGCACCACGGTGAGCACTTCGCCTGATGCAGTGCGTGAGAGATTCCAGTGACCGTCTATTTCGAGCTGTCCCTTCGGGTTCAAGTCATCGCCCACCATCTTCAGTGCCAGGGTCCCCAATATTCCATTCATCTCTCCCGATGCGGTTTGATCTAGCTCCAGCGAGAGGTCGTAGTTTGCACGATCCACCGGGGAGCTGCCCCCTTCATCAAGGAAGACTCCTTGCAGCTTAATTCGCGTCTGCTTTCCCAACGCCAAATCGTCCAGAGACAGATTCAAATCAATCGTTTGCTGCTCCGGCAATAAAACCTGCCCATCCAATCGAATACGCCCGATCGACACAACATTCGAGGGTTTCATCATGGCCAAGACCCCTTCCCAAGGTTCATCCGAACCCACTTGATCATCGCCACCTAACAAATCCAACCAGGCTCCAAGGCCCCCACCCGACGCAGATGCCACAGTCACCAAATCTGCCTCCAAACCATCTACCAGAACTTCATCTATATGCACTTGGTCCGATCGGGCCAGATCGATCCAGGACGCTTTCACCTCAAAACGATCTATCGAGAGATTGGCCCCCTGGTGGGCCAGCTTGATATCTTCCACCACAAAGCTGGTGCTGGTTAAACGCACATTCATTACCGACACAGCGTCCACTTTTCCGTCCAAGGCCCAAAGAAAGGCCGCTTTGTGCACAGGTGGGCTAAACAGAGCCACCCCGGCAGCGATCATCAGCAGAAGAACTATGACTCCCAGAAATATCAGTAATTTGCGCATGGTTTTAGTGGATAAGTATGTATCTTGAAAGGTAAGTCACCAGACGCCAACCAAAGTTTCCGGATTTGTAAACTCTTCACAAGCTCGCAGGTCTTC
>JAPUIL010000004.1 GCA_027297085.1 Verrucomicrobiota bacterium
GGCGAGCAGGCCCGGGCCGAGCTCGGTACCACACGCCGAGCAAGTCCGAGACTCAGACGTCTTCATCCGTCTCCGGGGCCGTCGTCTCCGGGGCCGTTGCCTCCGGGAACAATTCTCAGAAAGCTCTGTTTTTCGGATGAACTCACGCCTTGGCCTGTCTCATGGGTTTGGATTTCAGGCGCAAGCCGAAATTGCCGACGCCAAGGCACTTCGGATATCGGGGTCATCGGTGATTGGCAAAACCAGCGCCACGTCGCAGGCCTCCCCCAGCGGTACGCCACGGATGATTAACTTACCAACGTTAATGAGCATGCGGGTCGAGGCGCCTTCTTCCAGGCCATGACCGCGCAGATTGCGCGAGCGTTGCGCGATCTTGACCAGCTTGTCGGCGACCGGCCCCTCGACGCCGGATTCGTGGCAAATGATCTCGGCCTCTAGTTCGGCCGATGGGTAATTGAAGTCAATGGCGCCGAACCGCTGCTTGGTGGATTCCTTCAAATCCTTGAGCACGCTCTGGTATCCAGGATTGTAGGAAATCACCACCTGGAAATCACGATGAGCGCGCACAACCTCGTTTTTCTTTTCCAATGGCAAAATACGCCGGTCGTCGGTTAGCGAATGGATGACAACGGTCGTGTCCTGGCGCGCCTCGACGATTTCGTCTAGATAACAGATCCCGCCATGTCGCACGGCAAGTGTCAGGGGGCCATCGTGCCAAACTGTGCCGTTTGCATCGAGCAGATAACGACCTACCAGATCCGACGCCGTCATGTCTTCATGACATGATACGGTGATCAGCGGTTTTTTTAGGCGATACGCCATATGTTCGACAAAGCGTGTCTTGCCACAGCCGGTAGGACCCTTCAGCATGATCGGCATACGATCGGCGTACGCAGCCTCGAAGTGCACGATATCCTTGCCAGTGCTCTGATAGTAGGGCTCTTCGGTGATCAGATAATCTTTCAAGGGCATCGCCTGTAATTTCTTTCCATATTATTTTTGTGGATTGTGTTTAAGGTGTTTGAAGCGAGAGGAGGCGGAGTGCATTCCTCCGCCTCCCGGTGCGCGACAGTCCCTAGCGATGAGAGCCGGTTTTCTGGTTGGGGATGCCTTCTATCGGGCATTCTTCGGTGCCCACGGTCTCACGCGTAATGGATTCGACCATTTCACGGGCGCCATCCGGGTCGGTGATCCATTTCTTGTAAAAATCAAACGGGCACTCGGCGAGGCCGCGCTCATCTTCACCGGAATTGATCATGCCCGTGTAGCCACGATGCAGCAGCTTGAACAGGTGGTTCTGAGACTGACCGGTCCGGCGTGCGTCGCGGATGGCCGAAACAGATAATTGCGCGTACTGAATACCCATTTCCTCTTCGGCACAGGCGCCCAACGTACGGCCATCGAACCCTATTAGGGTGGAATAGCCAAAGTACGAATACACACCGTCAAAACCGGTGGCATTGGCAACCGCCACGTAGCAGTTGTTTGCCCATGCCATGGCCTTGGCCATGGTGACCTGCTGTTCCTTGGCCGGGTACATGTAACCCTGGCAGCGAACGATCAATTCGGCACCCTTCATGGCGCAGTCCCGCCAAATTTCGGGAAAGTTGCCGTCATCACAGATGATTAGGCTGATCTTCAGACCCTTGGGACCGTCGTTGACGTAGGTGCAGTTGCCCGGGTACCAGCCCTCGATCGGCACCCACGGCATAATCTTGCGGTATTTCTGAACGATCTCGCCCTTGTTGTTCATGAGTATCAGGGTGTTGTAGGGGGCTTTGTCCGGGTGCTCCTCATGGCGTTCTCCGGTCAGCGAGAACACGCCCCAGACGTTCGCGTTGCGGCAGGCCTCGGCGAATATATCGGTTTCCTCACCGGGGCACGACGAGGCGGTTTCGTACGTTTCCTTTTTGTCGTACATGATCCCATGGGTGCTGTATTCTGGGAAGATAACAAGGTCCATACCCGGCAGGCCGGTCTTCATGCCTTCAAGCATCGATGCTATTTTCCGAGCATTGTCGAGGACTTCGTCCCGGGTGTGGAGACGTGGCATTTTATAGTTTACGACGGCCACGCCAACCGTATCGTTACTACTTGAAATATCGCCGTGATACATGGGCAGGGGTCCTTCCTATCTATGGTGTTGGTGGGAAAGAGTGAGTGCCATCCCACGCGCTCCTAGGAGATTAGCAATATATGCCAAAAAGCACCATCAATATCAATAAATATGTCATTTTTGAGCCAAAATTTTTTGATAGATTTCAAAAAAACACAAGAAATTTCTGAAAAACTTTTGTAACTGGATGTTTGGCACACTAGTAAATATCTGATATTAAATAATAAAATGTGATTTCGTGTATCGACCATTAAATGCTTGACCCAAAAGACCTAACTATGATCATATGAACAATATTATGCCAAATAGCACTATCCGTAGAATGATAGATGGCAGTCTTGGCCAAGGATATTGGTCAATAAATTTTGGTCGAGGGAGCATCAAAAGCGAATTGTTTCCCCGTTCAATTACATGAGGTCAGTCTGCGGCGGCGTAGCTTCAGGCGGCCATCCACATCGAACCCGTTAAAGGGGGGATCAAGATGAAATTCAGTCGCAGGTCAATCCTCAAGGGCGCCGCAATGGGTGCTGGTGCCGCAGTTATCGGTGCGCCGCAGTTGCTAGTTCCGAATCCCGCTCATGCGGCTTGGATTGAAAAGGGTGGACCAATAAAAGTCGGTGTCCTTTTCTCGCAAACGGGCAGTCTGGCCGTTATTGAGAATGACTCAACCCAAGTCGTGCTGTACGCGATCGACGAGATCAATCGCAATGGCGGCGTGGCTGGCATGCAAGTCGAGCCAATTGTTATCGATGCGAAATCCGATATCAAAGTTTACTCGGAGAAAATCAGCCAGTTAATCCTCCGAGATCGTGTGATCAGCACATTTGGTGGTTATACCTCAGCAAGCCGCCGTGCCGTGGCGCCGATCGTTATGGCGCGGGACCACTTGTTCTACTATCCGACATGCTATGAAGGTCGAGAATGCACGCAAAACATCATTAACACGGGCCCGTTGGCCAATCAGCATTCCCAGGATCTTATTCCGTTCATGGTCAAAAACTTTGGCCCCAAGGTCTACCTGGTCGGGTCCAACTATATTTGGCCAAAGGAATCCAACAAGAACGCCAAGGTGTGGTTGGAACGAGTGGGTGGAGAAGTTGTTGGCGAAGATTACGTGCCGCTTGGCAGTTCCGAGTTTGCGCCTGTCTTCAATAAGATTCGGCAACAGAATCCCGACTTCATTTTTTCCACTGTGGTGGGCGATTCCGACATCGCATTGCATAAGCAGTTTCTCCAGGAAGGATTCAAGGCGGATAAAATGCCTATCGCGGCCTTGACCACTGGTGAAATTGAAATTCGAGCCATGGGCGCCGAAGCGGGAGCCGGGCATTTCCTCTCGGCACCTTACTTCCAGACTTTGGATAACCCGACAAACCACCGGTTCGTGGATGGCTATCTGAAGAGCGAGTATGGCGGCGGCGGTGTCACGCACTACAATATGGAAGAGACATATCTTTCTGTTTACGTGTGGAAGGCCGGCGTCGAGAACGCACTGGCCAAAGCCGGTGACATCGAGGAAATCACTCCGCGAATGATCCGTGACGTCTCGGGTGGGATAACCATTGAGGATGACATCTCACCGGAAGGTAAGGTTTGGATTGATCCAGAAAACTTCAATATCTGGTTGAAGCCGAAAATTGGGCAATGCGGATCCGATGGACAGTTCAAAGTGGTTAAGGCCGCCGACGAACACGTGGCTCCCGATCCAATGTCAATCTATCCAGAGCGCGGCGTGTGCATGGCGGATGGCCTTCATACACCGAGCGGCAAAGTCAAAAAGAACGTTCTATAGGAAGTAACCGAGCTCATTGCGCCGTAGGTCAAATTTCGGCAGCGCAATGGGCTCGGACGCTTTGCGCAGTGTCGCTTTCTCGTCGCGATTCTAAATGAACCGTAATGTGATGGGCCGCTGTGGGTCGATATTATTCTGAGTCATTTAGGATATCGTTGGGGATCTGGGAACGATGAGCGTTCATGATTTTTGGACTCCGTTTGAGCTTCTGCCATTTCTCAATGCGCTGATAATTGGCATTAGCCTCGCGAGCATTTGGCTTATCGCTGCGCTAGGTCTGACAATTATTTACGGCACAATGGGCGTCATCAACATGGCGCACGGCGAGTTCATCATGTTGGGCGCTTACTCCACATATGTTTTGCAAACCTTCCTCAGTGTGCCGTTTCTGCTGTGCCTG
>JAPUIL010000040.1 GCA_027297085.1 Verrucomicrobiota bacterium
CAATATCTGTTGCCAGAGCCCAGCGAACGCCTTCTTTGTCCGCCCTGCGAAAATCAAACAACCCGGAACCGAGTCCCCGCTCTTCCAGAGGACCATTGGAGGTCGGGCAACTGGCTATCACAGTATCCGTTTCAGCCATCAAATTCCATTCCGCATCCGTTAAATGAATACAGTGACCTAACACGGTTCTCGACCCAAGAAAACCCGTTCGCTCATAGACCTCAATGTAAGTCTGAATATCTTCAAAACCTGGTAGCTCTCGATAAACGGATTTTGCCCATTCGATTTCTTGAAGGGTTTCGCACATGTGCGTTTGCCGAAATCCTCCGATCCTTCCAGCTGCTTCCGCAGATGCGGCCGTAACTACAGGTCCCGTCGTGGGAGCAAACCGTGGGCTCGCCACATGCCGTTTTCCGTACGTTTTGGCTGCCCAATTATTCAACGAAATAGCTTCCATAACCGATTGGGTCAGGCTTTCGGGTGAATTCATCGTCATGAGAACATTACCGATTTTGAAATGCTCGGGGGCGTGCCGCATAGCCGCTTCCAGGGCCGTCTTATGAATTGAGCTGTAGCAAAGACCTCCAATGGTACCTGTTGAAAGAATCCGCTTCCAAAATATACGGGCTTTTGCTTCGGCCAATTCTGGATCGGCATACTCAGCTTCCTTCGGGAAAGTGTATTTCTCCAACCATTCGAGCAAGGAGGTCTTGGGCATTTCTCTCACCTCGTCCTGCACCCAATGAAAATGCATGTCGAAAAGCGGAGGCATTAATAATCCCGGTTCTACTTGAACCTGGTGTTCCTCCAATCCGTGCTTTTTAATAATTTCTTCCGCAAGCCCTAGCTCTACTATTTCCCAGTAATTAGCCCTTTTCTCGGCGAGAAGAACACCATCATAAAAATAGTCGCAGTAATCATCCGATAGCGGATTCAACCAGGCTCCTCGCAATGCTCGGATTTCGGATGATGATTGGGCATCATGCATTCACTAGTTGGTGCTGGCAGAAACAAATTAACTCAAGCCGAAATCGCCGCAGACCTCGCGTTTACACGATCTCGACAAAAACCAAGATCAGTATTATTCACTCTTCGTTTTGTTCCGATTCTGCAGGGCTGTCCGGTCTTGGCGACTTCGCCTTGGAACACTTTTCATTATTTCATTCATCCTTCAGCCTTCTACCTTCATCCTTCTACCTTATTAAGCACCCACTCCACAAAGCGGTCCCGGTGCTCAAAGTGCAGGTTATGTCCGGAATCGTCCCACACATCGATAGTCACCTTGGGAAAATGGAAGCGGATGTCATTAAAATCCCCCGGATCCACAAAGTGAGACAGACCGCCAACCAGGAAGTGCGTTCCGCCATCAAAGGTGTCCGCCAGGTCCAAGGCGTTGAGAGCAAGCACCTTCAAATGCGCCTCAATCACTGGCAGGTTGATGGTCCATTTGAAGGCCCCATCTTCCCCACGCACAATGTTCGAGATCAAGAACTGCCGAAATGCCCAATCATCAATATATTCGGTCATAAGTGCATCCGCATCGTTGCGGCTCTTCAGCTTCGATAGATCCAAGGCGTTCATGGCGGCAAACTCGACATCATGAAAAGCTGGGTAGTCCTTCGGCGCCGAATCTACCACAAAGAGCCTGTCTACACGCTCAGGATAGCGGCAGGCGAAGATCATGCCGACCTTTCCTCCCATGCTGTGGCCCATGAGGGTGGCAGTATTCAAACCAAGGTGATCCATTAACTCCTCCAGGTCCTGCACCATATCATCAAACGTATGCGTGGCCGTGTGGAAAGACCTACCATGATTCCGTGCATCAAGTCCTATCACCCGAAAATGTTCTGCCAGCAATCGACCCACTCCCTTCCAGTTTCGTGACGATCCGAGCAATCCGTGCATCGTAATTAAAGCCGGGGCCTTAGGATCACCCATTTCCGTGTAGTTCAAATTCATAAATTCACTATGAGGACCGACACGGGTACCGGAATCAAATTGTTTCCAAATCACCCTTGCAATTTGCCCGTGCTGTCTTGGGATGAAGATGCATTCTTAATGGAGTTGAGGTGTCGACGTTGACGACTGTCAAGCGAGTGAGCGCGCTGTTGTGCGTAACCGAAACTTGGAAGAAGGAAAACTCGGCGTGTTAACCCGAAGATGGGTGCAATACTAAGTTCCTACGACCTCCGCTCATCATCAAACATTCACATAAAATTCCTTTTCTTATCTCCTCTTGCACCCATCTGGTGAGGAGTGCATATTCAGATGGCTAAGACAGCATCTCTAACCCCCATGATGCAGCAGTATTGGGAGGTGCGAAATCAGCTACCTAAAAATACCCTGCTATTTTTCCGCCTGGGCGATTTCTATGAGCTTTTCAATCAGGATGCAGAACAGGGTGCCAAGATACTCGGTATCACTCTGACTAAACGTCATGATTACCCCATGGCGGGAATCCCATACCATGCCGCCGATGCCTATATTGGAAAAGTTTTGAAGGCCGGCATGAAGGTGGCCATTTGCGACCAGGTGGAAACGCCTCAAACCGGGAAACTGGTTAAACGAGCCCTCACGCGGATCATCACTCCCGGGACCACCCTCAATGATAACCAGCTCACCGAAAATCAGAACCACTTTATTCTAGCAGTCTCCTGGGACAAACAGGGCATTCATGCCTCGTGGATGGATTTGACTACCGGGGAATTCCGTGTGGCAACTGAGTCTACTTTCGATCGGCTTCTTCCGATCCTGACGTCCATCAACCCCCGGGAGATAGTTTTGCCCGAAGAAGGCCTCGATGATTTGAAATCCACGGCTGAAGCTCACTCGGCGGCCGAGCAGTTTGTACTTTTCTGCAGGGAAAACGCCTGGTCCGAGATCCCCGGCTACCATTACGATGCGGTGTCAGGCGCTAAGTCCGTCATGGATGTCCTGGGCGTGCTCAACCTTGATGGCTTCGGCCTATCCATCGATCACCCCGCCATCGGCACCGCCGGAGCGCTGGTTTATTACGTTACCGAAAGTCTCTGCGCGGAGCCTAAGAATCTGAGCACTATCCGGCCCTACCGATCGGAAGATGCTCTACTCCTGGACCCCTCCACCTTGCGAAACCTGGAAATCTTTCAATCCGCCCGCGGGAACCGCGATGGTTCACTCATTCAAGCCATAGACCGTACATCCACACCAGCCGGGGCCCGAAAACTTGAAGATTTCCTAGCTGCTCCCCCACTTAATCTGGAGGAATTAAAACGCCGCCAGAATTGTGTAGGAGAGTTTCTGGAATCTCCGGGACTCATGGCCGAGTTTACCGAAACCTTACGACTTACTCGCGATATCAAGCGTATCCTTTCGCGTCTACAAAACCGCATTCGCA
>JAPUIL010000400.1 GCA_027297085.1 Verrucomicrobiota bacterium
TGAGAAAAGTCGGAGCCAATTACAGAGGATTAAGCCCGTTCACCAACGAGAAAACGCCTTCCTTCTATGTGCTTCCTGATAAAAATATTTTCAAGGACTTCTCAAGCGGGGAAGCAGGCGATATTTATAAGTTTATCCAACTGACGGAACGCTTGAATTTCCAAGAAGCGGTGGAATCCATCGCCGCGCGATTCAATTTACCGGTAGAGTATGAAAAGGGAAAGGCACCAGACGGTTTCAAACCCTCGCTACGCAAGGAGATACTTGATATACACGATTTCGCTACCGAGTACTTCCATCGAAACTTTTTTGCGGATACGGAGACGGGAAAATTTATTCGCCACTATTGGCAGAGTGACCGAAAATTTACTCTCGATGTCGCCAGGGAGTACAAGATTGGACTCACCCTCCCTCACGATCCCAAGTTTTTCCTAAACCTGCAAAAGAAAGACTTCTCCTATGAATCGTTAAACAAATGCGGTCTCTTTTACCCGGCCAGAAATCCTGATTCAGGAGAACCATTGTTTCCTCGTTTCCGCGGTCGTTTGATGATTCCTATCCGTGAGCATGCAAATAAACGAGTGGTTGCATTTACTGCACGCCAATTAGAAATAACACCAGACGACGACCGATCACGCGAAGCCAAATACGTCAACTCACCTGAGACTCCGCTCTTTAATAAAAGCAACATTCTATTCGGTCTTTATAAAGCGAAGAAGGAAGTGACCAAAGAATTGCCCTTCGTCTTGGTTGAAGGACAACTGGACGCAATCCGCTGTTGGACTATAGGATTGCCAGCCATTGCACCTCAAGGAACTTCCATTACAGAAAATCAGTTACTACTCCTAAAGCGGTTTCATGAGAAATTTGTTTGTTTGCTCGATGGCGACGAAGCGGGTCGAAAAGCTGCGTTGCGCGCATTGCCCATGGCCTGGAAGGCTGGTTTGGATATTCAGTTCTATCCTTTAGCTGACGGATCAGATCCGGATGATGTCATTCTTGAAAAGGGAGACGCCTTTGTGGAGGAAGTTTACAAAGAAGCGATCTCCGCCCTGCCCTTTGCCATTCGTTCGCTACTGCCCGATGCTCATTCTGCTGAAGCGAGGGAAAAAAACCGGGTAGCAAATGCCATATTTGAACTGCTCACTCACCTCGATTCCGAATTGATGCGGGTTGAGTATATAGGAGAACTATCCCGCTTGTTGGGGATTAGGGAAGATGCCTTGTCCACTGACTTCAAAAACTACCTGACGACCAAGACACGACGCTCTCACCTATCCACAGAGCCTGAAACTCCCGGAAAATCTGGGGATTCACCTGATTCAAAGTCTAAGTTGACAAACGCTGAAGAAGACCTAATTTTGGCTCTTTTTGAATTTCCAGACCTTGGAGCGCATCTCTGTCAAGTTGTTGATAATGAATGGATTGATGATTCTCGAGCCAGTGGAAGAATCCTTAACAGGATTCTTGCCGAGGCTGAAGAAGGTTCTTGGCAAGGAATCAACCAAATGGAGGAGATTGTTGAAACTGAGGAAGAGAGGAACTATTATTACAATCTACGATCGAAAGAAATTCAGACCAGTAACCTTTTGAGGAGCGTAGAGGATTCGATCGTAATAATCTACAAACGCTTTATACACAAACGAATACGCACTCTTGATATCGAGATTGCCAATGCGCAATCACTACCCTTTGAAACGCAGACTCATTTAGCGAAACAACGAAGCGCTTTGAAGCGTTCTATTTCAAATCCACCTGTTATACAAATTCCGTCCGATCTTTAAACCGATAGAATATGCCCGCCAAAACCATTAAAAAGCCAGCAGCACCCAAGAAAACGGCAAAAAAGGCCTTAAAGAAAGCAACGCTAAAGAAATCCGCCGCAAAAAAGACTGTAGCCAAAAAGGCAGCGCCAAAAAAAGTCGTGGCTAAAAAGGCTTCCAATGCAGCCAAGGAGCCTAAAGCTACAAAAAAGGCGTCCAAAAAAGAGACAGTCGAAAAGAAAGCTTCCAAGAAAACCGGTCCTAAAAAGGCAGCGGCAAAAACAAATAAATTAAGCAAAGAGGAAGCGATTAAAAAAATCGCCAAGAAGTTAGCGGCCAAGGGTGTTTCAAAAGACGCAACAAAAGAACCTCCTACTACGGAAGCTGCTCAACAAAAAGAAAAGGATATTAACGAAAAAATCCGTTTACTGATCCGGCAGTCCAAAGAGCAGGGATTCCTTACATTTGCTAATATCAATGAAGCTCTGCCGGAGACAATCGACAGTCCGGATGAAATCGAAAACGTAATCTCCATCCTTGAGAACCTGGAGATTGATATCATCGATTCGGAGGAAGTAGAAAGTTACAAACAGCGGCTTGAAGAATCCGAAGAGGAAGAAGTAAAGGCTTCACAGTACGACATTCTCGACGACCCTGTCCGCATGTATCTCAAGCAGATGGGTCAAGTACCTCTGCTAACACGCGAACAAGAAGTAGAAATTTCAAAACGTATCGAACGCGCTGAGCAAAAAGCACAGAGCATTTTGTTTTCAGTCGGAATCACTAGCCAGTTCCACATAACTCTGGCCAACAAACTGATTAATCGGGATGAACGATTTGACCGAGTGGTTCTGGATAAAAAAGTCGAAAGCCGGGAGAACTACTTCAAAATGCTCCCCAAACTGCTCGAGACCGTTGAAGATCTTGAGGCACGTAGCCAAAAGGCTTGGCAGGACCACCTGAATGCATCTAATCCTACCAATGCCAAACGAGCCAATACCCGTTTTAAGAAGTACGAGACTCAGCTCTCTTCCAATTTCAAAAAATTCTGTTTCAAGCTAAAGGTCTTCGAAGAATTTCTAAATAACCTCGGGCCTCAAATTAAGCGGATCGACGAGATTGATCATGAATTGAGTCTCGATGAACGGTCCAAGACCAAGAAGATCCCAGCCGAGATTAAAGAGGCAATGTACAAGGAGTTGGGGATATTCCGCAGTGACAGCCGTATCGATGCCAGCGAATTGGTTAATCTGGTTCGCGATGTCCGTATCGCCATGCGCCGGGCACACCGCGCCAAAACCGAAATGGTTGAGGCCAATTTACGTCTGGTTATTTCCATCGCGAAAAAATACACAAATCGTGGACTTTCATTCCTCGACCTCATCCAGGAAGGCAATATGGGGCTCATGAAAGCGGTTGAGAAGTTTGAGTATCGTCGCGGATACAAATTTTCAACCTATGCCACCTGGTGGATTCGTCAGGCAATTACGCGGTCAATCGCCGACCAGGCCCGGACGATTCGTATTCCTGTCCATATGATCGAAACATTGAACAAGGTCATGCAGGTACAAAAACAATTGTATCAAGAACTTGGGCACGAACCAACGGCTGAGGAAGTAGCTGAGGAAATGCAGCTGCCAGTGGAGCGGGTACAGTCCATCATGAAGATGGCTCAGCAACCCATCAGTCTGCAAAGTCCCGTCGGAGATAGCGACGACACCAATTTCGGAGACTTTATCGAAGACAAAGGTGCAGAAAATCCATACGACATGACAGCTTACAGTCTACTGAGAGAAAAGATTGTCGATGTCCTGGACAGCTTGACTGAACGTGAACGTCGCGTGCTCTCTCTGCGTTTCGGATTGGTAGACGGTTACAGCCGTACCCTCGAAGAAGTTGGGCGGCAATTTAATGTTACCCGCGAACGGATTCGCCAAATTGAAGCAAAAGCGCTTCGAAAGATGCGCCACCCTACCCGTATCAGACAGTTGTATGGATTTTTCGATGGCGATCACGTGGAGTCGAATCTGGGAATTTCCAAAACCGAACACCGGATGGGCGGCTAACAGGTGAAGCCCTTCTGGCAGTTTTGGGGATTTGCCTGGCTGTCATGTATGCTGTTTTTCGGCTGTGATTCAACCCAAACTATTGGTTCTCTGGATGCACCGCGTCTCGGTCCTTCACCTTTTATCCGTATCGGAAAAATCACGCATATTGACCTCAGATCGGCTACCGTCGTGGTTCTCCTCGATCGTAACAACACTACCCTTCCTGAAGATCTCTTTGTGCGGGATAACAGGCTCGATGTTATCGCCAAACTTAGGCCAACCGGCATACGGACCGGAAAGAGCGTGGGAATGGTCCTCGTGCAAGGAAATCCCAAAATTGGCGAAGAAGTCGTCATGAATTCAATCCCATGATGCCAATTAATAAATCAATGAACTTAGTAAAGAGTTTGAAAAATCTCAAAACAGCCTTCTCAAAACAATATTTATAAGATTTATCTCGGTTCCAACCTCTTGACTTGCACAATCTATCAGCATCGAACATTAATCAGACTTACCTTTTAAATTATTATGACACCAACCAACCAATCATTCGCGTTTTTACAATCATTGGGACCCCTGGAAATCTTCGTAGTAGTTTTCCTGATCCTTCTGCTTTTCGGGGCTAAAAAGCTACCGGAACTGGCCCGTGGAATGGGAAAAGCCATGAAGGAATTCAAAAAAGCCACCAAAGATGTAGAAGAAGATATTCGGACAGCTATGGAAGAAGAACCAGAGGTTGAAGTGAAAAAAGAACCAAAACCTGTTAAAACACAACCCACCTCACCAGAATCCGACAATTAATTGATCTCTGGTGGTTCCACAAATTTCCAGCTCTTACTACCAATAGCATCACTCAAACCTGAACTCACCCTGAATTCCTTATGATAGGACGCCTCTTTGGATTTCTCTCAAACGACATTGGTATCGATCTTGGAACAGCCAATACGCTGGTATTTGCCAAAGATAAAGGAATTGTGCTCAGAGAACCGAGTGTGGTTGCGATTCATACCGGTACGCGTAAGGTCCATGCAGTTGGTCTGGACGCTAAGAAAATGCTCGGAAGAACACCGGGCAATATCACTGCACTCCGCCCTATGAGGGACGGTGTTATCGCGGACTTCGAAATCACCGAGGCTATGTTGCGGTACTTTATTAAAAAAGTGCATAGCAACATAAGCGTCGTTCCGCCGAGAGTTGTGGTAGCAGTCCCGTCCGGCATTACAGAAGTCGAAAGACGCGCCGTTCGTGAATCAGCCATCCATGCGGGTGCACGAGATGTATTACTTTTGGAAGAGCCTATGGCAGCAGCCATCGGTGTTGGACTTCCTATCGACGAACCCGCAGCCAATATGATTGTGGATATTGGCGGTGGAACCACCGAGGTGGCGATTATCTCTCTGGCCGGTGTCGTGTATTCCAAAAGTATTCGCGTAGGAGGTGATGAGATGGATGTAGCTATCATCAACTATATGAAGCGCGCCTATAATTTGTTGATCGGAGAAAGAACCGCGGAAGAAATCAAAGTAAAGATTGGCTCCGCCGCTCCGCTCGAGGAAGAGCTTTCACTGGAAGTAAAAGGACGAGATTCGGTAGCCGGACTTCCCAAAACACTCCACATATCTTCCCAGGAGATCCGTGAAGCATTGACAGACACGGTCAATGCCATTGTAGACATCGTTCGAAACGCTTTGGAACGTTGTCCTCCTGAGCTTTCCGCGGATCTCGTAGACAGAGGTTTTGTTCTAGCAGGCGGAGGGGCCTTGTTGAAAAACCTCGACTACTTGTTGAGTGATGCAACCGGACTCCCGGTAATAATTGCCGATGATCCATTGGACGCAGTCGCTTATGGAACCGGTGCAGTTCTCGAAGATTTAGCTTCTCTGCTGGGTGAAGTATCCAGCCCACGTTGATTCAATTATAAACCCAGCCGTTTCGTCCGTTGCCCAAGGAGCGTAACCAAAAGTTCAAACCGCTTATACTACTGGGTTCGGTGTTGTTGATTTGGATAATCGTCCCACCCTTCTTTAAGAAATTTACGGAAAACTTCTTCTACGAATTTCAAGCACCTGCCTGGATTGTTGGTTCCTTCGTTCGGGATGTTCAGAAGTTTTGGACAGGACGTCTTGAATCAAAACGAGATCTGATTGAAGAAGGTCGAGACCTGGCACGCCTCAACGCGACTCTCCAATACCAGGTTCAAGAATTGGAAGCTTATAAGGCACAGATAGATAGATTGGAAGCCCTGTTTAATCTTCCTTCTTTACCGACTTACCAGGTGGAAATCGGCCGGATAGCCCGCCGGGATACCAATGGCTGGTGGCAGGAAATCGTTGTCCGCAAAGGAAAGAATTTCGGCATTCCAGAAGGTGCACCTGTGGTATTTGGCGGCGGTGTAGTCGGAAAAGTTAGAGAGGTTAAACAAACTACTACCATCATCGACCTTATTACCTCCCCCAATATCCGGCTTGCTGCAGTTTTCGAAGGCGATAAACGTCCGGTACTCTACCAGGGTACCATATCCGGTCCTTTCGTCTCCCCAAAAGGCAATGTGGAGAAAGTACCTACGGACATTCAAATAAGCCGCGATCATCCCAGAAGATTGGTAACCTCAGGCTTGGGAGGAGTATTTCCTCCAGGGTTGACCATTGGATGGGTTCGCAGGCTCGATGCATCCAGTGATGGTTTGTTTCAGAGTGGCGTTGTGGAATTATCGAACGATTTAAATGCTCTCAGAGAAGTGGCAATTTTAAAAAGTCTGGAATCCGATGGATAAAAACCCCGAGGCTTATCAGTGGTTGATACTTTTCCTGCTTCAGGCAGTTGCCATTATGTTGCTTAGCCAGCTCAATCAATCTCTGACGACTGTGTCGCTCTTTCTATTTATCAATGGGCTGTTCATTACCTTTCCCGGGCTATTTCTTCCTTTAGGGCAAGGCGTAGCGGTCGTGGTTCTTCTATCTATTTTTTATGATTCTGGAGAATCCTGGAAACTCGGAACAAGCCTGATCCCCAACCTGGCTCTGTTCGCATTCGTTTATTACCTTCGAAACCGCATTCGCTATGATAGACGGAGCGTAATAAAGCACATTATCCTATTGGTGAATTCGGTACTCTTTTTCTATTATACAGTTCTGGCTGGAATCCGTTGGGAGGTAACCTCACCCTTCGTATTCCTCAACCTGGTACACCTGCTTGTTTCGCAATTAGTATTGCTCGCGGTCTCGGGTGGGTTGATAACTTTCCAAAAGGATGTATTGCGGATGTTTAGAATAGATATCGGAACCTCCTTACGTGGCACTAAATGAAAATCGTCGAAATATTCCAAAATTACAACACACGACTCCGAGTCGTTACGTATTTGTTGTTGGTCATTTTGATGGTGCTAACTAGCGGCCTTATCTACCGGCAACTGATTAAGTTTTCCGAGTATTCTGAAAGAGGTGACAGGCAGACTCTACGTCGAATTATTATTCCTGGTCCGAGAGGAAACATTTACGACAGGGATGGACGGCTCTTAGTCGGTAACCGGGTTCGTTATTCTGCAGTTGTTTTTCTTAATGAATTGAGACCTGATTTTAGGAAGGAATTTCGGCTTCTGCGTGACCACTACAACTCGTTGCCACAAGATCAGTCCCCTGGAAATGGAGATATCCAGATTGAAGCCCGTCTAAATGTGGTTGAACGATACATTGACCAGGTTGGTCAGGTGATTGGAAGAAATTTGGAGATTAACTCCAAGGATATTGAAAGGCATTTCGGTCAGCAATTACTCCTCCCATTTCCATTGATCAACGATATGGAGCCGGAAGAGTACGCCCTGCTCCTCGAACAGATACCGGTACAATCTCCTATTCAAATATACACAACCAATGCTCGCTACTACCCCTACGGCACATTAGCGGCTCATACAATTGGCTACGTAGGAAATACCCAGGAAGTGGATACCACAAATATGCCGGGCGATGACCTAATGACCTTTAAAGCGAGGGGCTACGAAGGTAAAACCGGCCTTGAAAAAAGATTCGATTCGCAATTGAAGGGAGAAAGCGGAGTAGAGATCTGGGTGGTGGATCCGTCCGGTTTCCAGTTTGAGCCAAAAGATAAAAAATCGCCGGTCCAGGGAAAAGACCTTCGTATTACTCTCGATTCCGAATTGCAGGATATTGCGGAGATGGGTTTGGGTGATCGAGTGGGAGCAGTAGTCGCTTTGGACACGAAACGAGGTGACCTCCTGGTAATGGTTAGCAAGCCCGACTATGACCTCAATGACCTCAGCCCATTTATCCCAACCCGAATTGCCAAGGACATAAATGACCGGGGCGCCTGGATGAACCGAGCCTTACAGGGCTTGTACTCACCAGGATCAACCTTCAAAGTAATTACAGCTATGGCCGGCTTGCGTGGAGGATTTATCAACGGAACATCTGAAACTTACTGCAGTGGAAGTTTCAATATTGGCAGTAGTCTTTATCGATGCTGGAACCCAATAGGACATGGAGATGTGAATCTTCACGAAGCCATACGCATGAGCTGCAATGTGTTTTTTTATAAATTCAGTCAGGACATTGGAGTCGACCTTATCAGCGCGGAAGCGAAACGATTTCACCTCCACGAACCAACCGGCATAGAACTTCCATTTGAGGCCACCAAAATGATTGTTCCGAGCCGCGAATGGAAAAAGGAAAATCGAAATCAATCCTGGTTTCCCGGCAACACGGCACACCTTGCAATTGGCCAGGGATTCCTCAGAGTTACTCCACTGCAAATGGCTTGTTTCACGGCTGCGTTTTCACGCAAGGAAACTCAGTTTAAACCCACCGTGGTCTTCGATCCCTATAGACAAACTGTTACGAGCCGGAGGGATATTGGATTACCGGATGGCGACTATCAACGGATCCTCGACGGCATGGAAGCGGCAGCTACAGACGGAACCGCCAAAATGATAAAAGTTCCCGGAGTGCGTATCGCCGCCAAAACAGGTACTGCCCAAGTTCAAACTCCCGAAGGAATGACCCAACTAGCTTGGGCTATCTGCTTCGCTCCGATCGAAGATCCTGAAATAGCAATTGCAGTGTTGGTGCAAGGACAACGCCCGGACGATGCTCTCGGTGGTGGAACGACTTCAGTTCCCATAGCTCAACCTGTTCTGCAGCGCTTCTTCGAAAAGATGGGGCATGTAGCCGCACGCTAGATCAGAAGGTCTTAATCAGTTTCCTGGCCCGTTTTAGCACCGGGTTCACCGTAGGCCAACTATCCACTGCGCCAAAGCGGATAACACGCAGCTCGTCAATCGAACCGCGAACGGTCTCAATGAGTTCCATATCTATCAATCTTCGACGGAATCGCTCCAATAACTGACCCGCCAAGACACGATCCTTGAGTTGTTTTACTCGTTTGCGTTTGCGAGTCCCAAAGAACTTGAAATACGCCCGAGCCCGAATGCGGGAGAGTAGTATTCGAATGATTAAATAGATCCCAAAGAAGGTCAGGAACGCCATGCCAAACAAAGTGAGTCGTTCCTTGTTAAAAGGATCTTCGATGAGCGCCCTTAGTTCGACCAATAGCAGCGACAATTTCAGTTTACTCTTATCCACAAGTTCTCGAACCGAACTTGAGACTCCATTTAACAAGTCAATTTGATCTTGATTATCGAAGTTTACGACCCGTCTATACCACAAAATGCGAATACTATCGAAGTAAGCCGCTATACTCGAATCAACAAATGAACTCACCTCAGCAGTAGCTTGGTTAAGCTTCATGATTTCTTGATTACCTCCTGGTGTAGGATCGACGCGCACCCAATAGGAATCTCCATCAAAAATTTCAACCCAGGCATGCGCTTCCGAGTTTTTAATCATGAAATAATCTTCAAATCCATTCCAACTCCCCCCATGGAACCCGGTGACTACTCTGGCTGGAATTCCAGCTGTTCGACAAAGCAGTACCAAGGCCCCGGAAAAATATTCACAGTGTCCGTCACTGGAATTACGCATCCAACTGATAACCGGATCACCTTCTCCAGTGTGGGCTGCGAGATTGGTTGAATAACTATGTTTTAGCCCCAACCATTGGCTGGCAGCGTAAGCAAAATGAACCGGATTCCGATCGTGTATACGGTTCCAGATCAAGTCCGCCGTTTCCTCCAAATACGTTTTTTCTTCCTCACTTACGGGCACAATCAAAGTGGTTGCGGGATACTCGGAAGGCTTAAAGAAGTCGGGATCACTAAGAAGTTTCCTGGTAATCGGGGTCCGCGTGATTGGGATAAATGCATCTGGTATCTTGTCCTCGAAGGACATACCTCGGACTTGGTAAAACAAAACCGAGGGGCTCACTTCGTTAGTATTTATGGTGTGGTGATACGGATTAAAATAGAAGCCTTGTTGCTTTTGAAATAACAAATCCCGGTAGACTCCGGTTGTTGGTAAGAAACGACTAATCCCACCCTCCAGATAGAAGGTCCATTTTTCGTCGTCTAACTTCGGATAGTGTTGTTTTAAGAAAATGGGACGGTACCCGAAGCGGCTGGATTCGGGTTGTTGCTCCCTTTTGGCTTTGGCATCTTCAGACACGCTGAAATGCCCATTAAAGTAATAGTCCAAGACCAGCATCCGCCAGTAAGGAGCCGAAGGGAAATTGGTCACCTCTGGAATATCAATCCGCATGGCTATGGAATTATCCTCTTTGATTTCGGTGATTTCTCCAAATCGCACATGTTCACTAAAACCCGTGTATGAGCTTCCATTCTTCAACTGAAGAAAGGGAATCACTTTTCCCAAATGAAAACGGGGGAAAGACACAAAAATAATGACGGTAAAAGCGATCAGGATTCCAAAAAGAAACAAACCAAATCCGAAATGTCTCAGATCAAACTTTCGCCAAATATGCGCAATAAACTGTACCCAGCTGAAGCTTTCGAAAGTCTCCTTCCCCGCGCTCATTTCCATACCATTTTCCCGTAAATTGATCACAAACAACAACGACATGGCACAGCAGGAAAACAGAACAATGTGTATGCCAAATGACAATGACATCGATAGCACTCCGCAGATAACAATCACAAACATACAAAGCAAAATAAGCTGCATGTCCTCCCGCTTCCTTCGGTAGGCAAGACTACGTAGCAAGATCAGTAGCACATTCAGATTAATAAGAGCGGCAACAAACTCCGATCGCAGGAAATCAATAACCAGAAAGACCACCAAAAGAACATTGCTGAGTTTCCAAAACCAAGGTGGAATTTTCCCGGGAAGCCTTGGAAATATAAACACAGCCCCTGATAACAGAAGCGCAAATCCAGGTACAAGATTCGAGGTGTTCTCGAGTGAAACAACCGAACTCAAGGAAACGAGCGCCAGAAAGTTTCCTAGAAACCAGGCGATAGCGGCAACATCACCGCGATTAAGCCTGTCCTGCCTTTTGTAGGCCCACCAATGCATGTACTCCTCCTGGGTAAACGGGTTCAAACGAAATGACATTAGCCCGATGCGCACCAATATCTGGGGATATTTCCACCGGCTGCAAAATAGCTAATGCATTTAAGAATTCTTCAAGATCCACTATGCAGCGAATAGCCAACGGTTCCGATCCGTTGACGATCGTTGCACTAAGCTGATTGCGAGTAAAAAGGTCTTCAGCCAGGGAAGCGGAAAACCGGCAGAGATGTTCCAAATGATCCTCGTTTTTCCAAGCCGCATGGGATGTATCCACAGATAGGATATATCCAGGCTGTTTGTCTTCGGCCATTTCCCGAACCATCAGTTTCTGTCTTCGTGCCGTCGCTTTCCAATTAATTTGTTTTCTCGGATCACCGATTTGATAATCGCGAATTCCGATCAAATCTTCCCCACTTCCCTTTCGTTTCAAGGTTTGGCCCTGGAAATGGATTTCCGACCCTCCAATTGGATTAAAGGAAAAGTCAATCCGCTCAGGCCATACATGTACTGCAACATGCTCCTCTGCAGGCATGATTTTCGATAAAAACCCGAACGGAAATTGGGAACCAATATTCTGTATGGATAGTTTTTCCAAGCCGCGCTTTTTAGGAAGGAATTCCCATTCCAACGAAACATTACGTTCCGGATTCAAACGGCGAGCTAAAGGCAAACGGCCTTTTATTTCATTCATACTCGCCAACATGTCGAACCATATAGAATAGGTAGTTAGAAAGCGTTTCCCGTTACTAACCTCCATTCGCACAAAGGCTTTCCGGTTTACCCGGTAGGGAGATTGTGCAATCAGGCGCCAGCTAAGTTTCGAAAAATTGAGGGACGATAATACACCGCTAAGAACCAGACTTGATAAAAGAAAAGATACCGTGATGAAGAGAATGTTACTCGATGTATTATAAGCTGCTACTCCGATGCCCAGACTGACAAAAATCAGTACATAACCTGAAATAGTCGGTATCGTCCGGTGCCCTTTAGGAGGAATGATCACCCGGATCAACTTCCTCAGAAGCGATTTCCGGTTTGTCCTTTCACTCATGCTCCCGGCCGAGCCCAAGGACCTGGGATCTGCCTGAGATTCGATCATATAGGTTGGGGTACGGAATCACAAATGCTTCGAAGGAGTGAGGAAACAACACGACGTTCTTCCAGCGGATCCGATGTGCTTCTCTTTAATGCCAAACGGTGAACAAATATTGGAATCGCCATTGAGAAAACATCTTCCGGAATTACAAAGTCTCGACCATAAAATAGCGCTCGGGCTTGGGAAGCTGCCTTCAATGCCAGCGCACCACGCGGACTGATACCATGCCGGAATTCTGTTTCAGTACGAGTAGCCCCTACAATCTTTACCAGGTAATGAAGCACCGTGTCTTCAACATACACTTCCCTCACCCCTTTTTGGCACTGATTCAATTCCTCCGGAGTAACAACCGATTCAAGGGACAAATCGTCGTAGTTGTTGACCTTTGCAGAAAGGATCTCCAGTTCACTTTCAAAATCAGGGTATCCCAAATGAAGACGCATAAGGAATCGATCCATTTGAGAATCAGGCAACGGAAATGTGCCCTCGTAATCTACGGGATTCTGCGTGGCAATTACCATGAACGGTTCACCGACACTGTAAGTTTGACCGTCAACTGACACTTTACCTCGATCCATTACCTCTAAAAGACTCGATTGTGTCTTGGGAGTTGTTCGGTTAATTTCATCGGCCAGAACAATATTCGAAAAAATAGGCCCTTGCTTGAACACGAACTCCCTGATCCGATCATCATAAATACTCACTCCAATCACATCACTGGGCAGTAAATCACTGGTGAATTGTATACGAGAAAATTCGCAATCAAGGGAACGGGCCAATGAATAGGCCAAAGTTGTTTTCCCAACTCCTGGAAGGTCTTCAATCAGAAGGTGGCCGCGAGCAAACAGGCAAGCCAACGCGAGTTTTATCGCATCTTCTTTCCCGAGCAATATCCCATTGAGCGCTCCGATGAGCGCTTCTATCTGATCTTTCACCTCAGACGTGGTTGTGTAACTCGACGACCGTTTGATCGGAGTTGAATTCCTTGTCACGTTTCTGCTTCATATTGTCGCTTCGGGCCAACGATAGACGCTCTAGATAAACCTCGTCTATGTCACCGGTCACGTATTTGCCATCGAAAACCGAGCACTCGAA
>JAPUIL010000401.1 GCA_027297085.1 Verrucomicrobiota bacterium
GCAGACACAGTAGCTTTCCGGCCTGCCTTGGCGATTCGGATGCCCTGATCGGCAGCTTCCAGGCGATACTCCTGAGCAATCAGGTCAGGGCGTTCCATGATGAGGGCGAGTGATTGTTCAATAAAGGGCTCGGGCAAGCTCTCGGTGTTTCCCCAATCACTGTTTTCGAGGTTAAATTGGATTTGTGTCTCCGGCGGAATAAGTAGCAGGTCCTTTAATATATACAGGCTTGTCTCGTGAGCTCTTTGGGCCTGGGCCAAACGACGCTCACTATCGGCAACCAGGGCCTTTTGCCGAAGGACGTCTGCCAGAATCCGAATCTCGTTCTCGTATCCCACTTCGATTCTTTCGAGGTTTTCCTTCCGGATCTCGAGTTCATCCTTTTGAATATCTATTTCCTTCAACCGCAGAACAGCTTCCAGATAGCGAAAAACAGATTGAAAGAGGACAAACTGTTGTGATCGGTCATACTCCATCATGCTAACTTCCAAGTCGGTGCGCGCCTGTTCAAGCGAAGCTTTCCGCTCGCCCCCATTGTAGAGGATAACGGATGAGTTCAGGCTGCCGGATGCTGAATCCGTTAATTCGGCTGTATTCCAGACAGGTTCGCGTCCATCTCCTGCGTAGCGAAGATTTCCCCCTGCCGAAACTGTCAGGTTCGGTTGGGCGTCAGCTTCCTGGAAATTAACGTCATTTTCTCTTAGTTCGATCTGTATCTGAGACCGTTGCAGAGTCAGGTTGCGTTCCAGTGCCAGTGTGACCACTTCGGGAAGGGACAAAATACGGGACAATCGGAGGTCCGGATCTTGTCCGGAAAGTGATCTTACAAGGCACACTAAAGATAGAAGGGCAATTGTGAATCGGCGCATATAAAAAAGCCGTGGGTTAGGGCTGAGTGGATAACGCAGGGACTTCCCCAGAGGTTTCACTTAATTGGATAATTATTGGATATATTTTTGATTAGTCGGCCATCAGACGGTGGTTCCGAGATTTTCGTTGCACCCGAGAGGCTGGAAATTCAGTTTTTCAGGCCTATACCCCGCAGATCTCTCTCCTGATCCGCACTCCATTCAAAACACCTTCCATTCTCTTATGATTCTTGATTCGTTTCCCGTGTTTGCTGCTTCAACATCCTGGCCCTTCATTGTCTTGGCCCTCGGAATTCTGTTCATCATACTGGCCATCGCCGTTTTTCGCTTCCACGCGTTCATTGCGCTGATGCTAGCAGCCATTTTAGTAGGTGTGCTTGCCAGTACTCTTCCTGGCGATGAAAGCCGAAACCACATTATCAACGCCATTGAACTATCGATGGTGGAGTTCGGGGTGACAGCCGGAAAGATTGCCTGGGTGATCGGATTGGCCGCAATCATCGGCCTTTGTTTGATGGAAAGTGGTGCAGCGGACCGGATTGTCCGCGGGTTGGTTAGGACATTGGGCGAGAAGCGCGCTGGCTGGGCCATGATGATCGCAGCTTTCTTTCTCTCAATTCCGGTGTTCTTCGATACGGTGTTCTTTCTTATTATTCCATTGGCCCAGGCCTTGGCCTTCAGGCTTGGGAAACGTTACCTTTACTTTGTGATGTGTGTGTGTGCCGGAGGAGTTATCACCCATGGACTTGTGCCTCCGACACCGGGTCCCCTTGTGATGATCGAGACCCTCGAGTTGGATCTGGGGTTTGCCATGGTCATGGGAATTATGCTGGGCCTGCCTGCAGGTGCATTTGGTATCTGGGTTGCCAATGTAATGGACAAGAAGTACAAGCTGGGTCTTCGAGAGAGCTCCATGGTAAAAATTGCCGACCTGGAAAGCATTGTTTCTAAGGACGATAAGGAATTGCCCTCTTTTTTTATGTCCATGATGCCTGTGGCGCTTCCGGTTTTCCTCATTGCTTTTGCCTCCAGTGTTAAAGCGTTTGGTAGTGGGGAGGCGGGTACATTCTATTCGATTGTTGAAGTGTTGGGTAACAAGAATCTGGCCATGGCGGTGGGCACGCTCATTGCGATTTATCTGATGGCCAGCCAGAAGAAGATCAAGATGGGCCCGCTTTGGAAAGAGATGGAAGGCCCGATTGCCACCGCAGGTACAATAATTTTGATAACATCGGCCGGTGGCGCTTTTGGCGCTATGATCCGCCATGCTGGAGTAGGGGAAGCGGTACAGGCAGTGACCGAAGGAACTGGGTTTTCATTGATTGTTTTGGCTTGGCTTATCGCGGCTATTATGAAAATCGCACAAGGTTCCGGAACCGTTTCTATGATCACTACTTCAGGAATTGTTGCTGCGATTATCGGTGTCGGTGGTGGTGGCGAAGTGATGGCGCTGGGCTACCATCCAGTATATCTTTTTGCGGCTATCGCCTTTGGGTCCACCATTGGTTCATGGATGAACGACAGCGGCTTCTGGGTGGTTTGTAAGTTGAGCGGATTCACCGAAGGTGAGACACTTAGGACCTGGACGGTGCTCCTGGTGGCTCTTGGAGTATTCGGACTGATTGAAGTCCTCATCGTTTCTACGGTCCTGCCTTTTGCCGGGGGTTGATCGAGCCGTACTCGACTTTCCAGGACAATTACTTTGTCCTCTCTAATTTATGAGTGAGAAAAGGCTGAATTGGAAAAGTCGGGAACTAACTGAAGGCGATAATATTGGGATCCATGCCTTTTACTATGGGCTGGGTTGGCAGAAAGCAGACTTTCAAAAACCTCAGATCGGCATCGGGACACCTTTGCATGAAATAAACCTGTGCAATATGCACAGCCATGAGATTGGAGATTCGATCAAAGAGGGCCTTCAGGATGCTGGCATGCATGGTTTCCGATTTGGAGTGCCTTCGGTCAGTGATAATATCACCCAGGCTCATAGCGGTGGGAACGCTTCGCTACCCTCGCGAAATGTTATTGCGACCAGTGCTGAAATGGTGACGACTTCGCATTGTTTTGATGGGATGATTGGTCTGCATCACTGCGATAAAAATGGGCCTGGATTTGCGTTGGCGCTGATGCGTAGCAACTTGCCTGGCTTCATTCTGAGTGGAGGAACTATCAAGCCGGGATGTCTGAATGGAAAAGACCTCACGATCCAACACGTTTATGACGAGCAGGCAGCGGTCGAAGTGGGAACCTCTACTCCAGAAAAACTACTCGATGTTGTGAAGCACGCCTGTCCTGGCGCTGGTGGTTGTGGAATTGCGGCTTCTTTTAATACCTGGGGATTGGCGATGGAAGCGATTGGTCTGATGCCTCCCTACAGTTCCTCGAATCCTGCCGAAGGTGAGGAAAAGCGGGCTGAGTGTAAACAAGCTGGTCAGTGGATGATGGATATATTAAAAGCAGGACGTCGACCGCGCGATGTCATTACAAAAGATGCTTTAATCAACGCCACGGCCATGATCGGAGCTTCGGGAGGATCGACCAACGGCATCCTGCACTTATTGGCTCTGGCTGTGGAGGCGGGAGTAAATTTTGGACTGAGAGACGTTCAAGCGATTCTGAGAAAAACACCCGTGTACTGCAATTTTGCGCCGCGTGGGCGAGGTACGATGATTGATCTATTTAAGATGGGCGGAACGCCTATGCTTATTAAACACCTGATCGATGTAGCTGTATTGGATGGGTCGGTACCAACCATGTTTTTTGATTCCCTGGCAGAGCAGGTGGCCGACGCGCCCGCTATTCCGGAAGGCAATGATCTAATTGCTCCGGCGAGTAAACCTTATAAAAGCTTTGCGGATATGCAGATCTGTTTTGGCAGCTTGGCTCCCGATGGCATTGTATTCAAAGTTTCAAGTCGTGTGGATCCTACATTCGATGGAACGGCTATTTGCTTTAATGATGTGGAGTCATTGGTTGGGGCGGTAAAAGAAGGTCGAATCCGGCCCGGTCATTTAGTCATTCTCCGAGGCATGGGTCCTGTTGCGATGGGGATGCCCGAAGTCCTGGTAGCTACTTCTGCGCTCTCTACACCCGAGCTCGATGGTAAGGTGGCATTTGTTTCCGATACTCGGGTTTCCGGTGTTTCCCATGGAGCGATAGGAGTGCACTGTTCTCCCGAAGCCGCGGTAGGTGGCCCCATAGCGTATGTCAAAGATGGAGATCCTGTTTTTATCGATTTGCTCAAAGGCGAAATCAATTGGGAGGCCATAGGCGAGAAAATGTTGGGTGGTGACTTCCAACCTTACGATGGGGACTGCATTTACCTGCGCGAATTCGCCAACAGCGTCTCCCAAGCCGATACTGGCTGTGTGAATAAATCGCTGTTGGAGTAGGGGGAAAGGAGCGAGAAGGCTGAGTGATTTTAAAAAAGAAACAGTAACTTTGGCCTTCCTAGTGTAGGCCGCCAAACGGTTTGTAACTTATACTTCGTCGAGCAGGGGTCAAACCTACAATCCCGCATTGGCATGCACCAGCCGTCGCCTTGAAAGGCTATGGCTAGGCACGGCGATTGCAAGGAATGACCCCGACGTCTTCATCGCGACGCACGGTATTTTTATTTAGATCGTTTAATGCCTATGGTTATTTGGAT
>JAPUIL010000402.1 GCA_027297085.1 Verrucomicrobiota bacterium
TAACGGTTAATGATTACCTGGCAAAGCGGGATTCCGAATGGATGGCTCCGATATTGCAATTCCTGGGCATTACTGTGGATTGCATCGACAAATATTCCTCACATTCACCGGAGCGAAAAAATGCGTATTTGGCCGGAGTCACCTATGGGACGAATAATGAATTCGGATTTGACTACCTCAGGGACAACATGGTCCGAACTCCCGAAGAGCAAGTGCAGCGAAAACTTCATTTCACCATGGTGGATGAAGTTGACTCAGTTTTGATCGACGATGCCAGGACACCTCTGATCATTTCTGGCCCCGTACCCAAGGGGGATGAACAAGAATTCTACGCACTTAAGCCCCGAATTGAGCGCTTGCTGGATTCTCAGAAGAAGGTAGTCAACAGATTCCTGAATGACGCCAAAAAAGACCTTACCGAAGGCAGAACCGGAGAACAAGAAGGAGGACTTGCTTTGCTGCGTGCTTTTAGGGGACTCCCCAAGAATAAGGCCCTAATCAAATTTCTGAGTGAAACAGGAAACAGGGTGATCCTGCTGAAATCAGAGTCCTTTCACATGGCAGAGCAGAATAAGAAAATGCCCGATGCCGATGCCGAGCTGTATTTCGTGATCGACGAAAAGCAGAACAATGTAGAGTTGACTGAAATGGGTCTGGACCTAATCACCGATGAGGGAGAAGACAAGAGTTTCTTTGTGCTGCCGGATGTGGGGTCCGAGATTGTAGAAATCGACAAATCATCGCTGAGTGATGAAGAGAAAATTGCTAAAAAAGATGAGTTGATTCAGGATTTTTCAATTAAGTCCGAACGTGTACATACTATGAATCAACTTCTGAAGGCATATGCCCTTTTTGAAAATGACGTAGAGTATGTGGTGATTGACTCCAAGGTTAAAATTGTAGATGAGCAAACCGGTCGCATCATGGAGGGCCGCCGATACTCCGATGGACTGCACCAGGCGATCGAGGCTAAGGAGAACGTTAAGGTCGAAGCTGCCACGCAAACCTTTGCTACGATTACACTACAGAATTATTTCCGGATGTATCACAAACTCGCAGGTATGACCGGTACTGCCGAAACAGAGGCTGGTGAGCTATGGGAGATATACAAACTGGATGTGATAGTTATACCCACCAATGTGTCGATTATCCGAGATGATAGGGAGGATTTGGTTTACAAAACCAACCGGGAAAAATACAAAGCTGTTATTGAGGAGATCGTGCAGCTTACTGAAGGCGGCAGGCCAGTCTTGGTAGGAACTACCTCGGTGGAAGTTTCTGAGCTCATCAGCCGTATGATAAAGTTGAAGGGCCTTAAACACAACGTACTGAATGCAAAACAACATCAGCGTGAAGCGGAGATTATTGCCGAAGCCGGGCAAGCTGGAACTGTGACCATTGCTACAAACATGGCGGGACGAGGAACCGATATCAAGCTCGGAGAGGGCGTCAAAGAAGCGGGTGGCTTAGCTATCGTAGGTACTGAGCGACATGAATCACGAAGGGTCGATAGGCAGTTGCGGGGCCGGGCAGGTCGTCAGGGGGATGCAGGCTCATCCCAGTTCTTTGTTGCGTTGGAGGATAGTCTCATGCGGCTATTTGGATCGGAGCGGATTGCTAAGTTGATGGATCGTTTGGGGTATGAGGAAGGAGAAGTGATACAGCATTCCATGATCTCCAAATCCATACAAAGGGCTCAAAAAAAGATCGAGGAGAACAACTTTGGAATCCGAAAGCGGCTCCTGGAATATGACGATGTGATGAACTCACAGCGCAGCGTGATTTACAAGCGCCGCTCTCACGCGTTGTATGGAGAGCGACTATCGATAGATATTCAAAATATGTTCCAGGATGTTTGCGAGGACCTGGTTTACCATAACCACGAGGCACGAGACTTTGAGACCTTTAAGATGGACATGATCCGGTTCTTTGTTATGGATACTGAGCTGGATGAGGATCAATTCATAAATGGGAAACCCGAGGAGATCATGCAGGGGCTGAGTGTCAAGTTGGAAGAGAATTACCGTCGAAAATCTGCACGTATTGCAGAAGCAGCAATCCCTGTACTGGCAGATATCCTGGAACGAAAAGGCGAAGTAATCGAAAATATAGTGGTCCCTTTTACCGATGGCAAAGATGCAGTACAGGTAGTTGTAAATCTCAAGGAGGCCCATAAGTCAAAGGGTCTGGAGTTGATCAAGACCTTCGAAAAAACCATCTGTCTGGCCATTATTGACGACTATTGGAAAGAGCACCTGAGGCAAATGGATGATCTCAAGCAATCCGTGCAGGCAGCCGTATATGAGCAAAAGGATCCTCTGCTGATCTACAAGTTCGAGGCTTTTGAATTATTTAAAGAAATGCTGTTTAATATAAACCGGGAAATCACAGCCTTCCTATTCAAGGGCAGCATTCCAGTTCAGCAGCCCGAGCAAGTTGTGGAAGCTGATGCCCCCAAGCAACAAGATTTTTCTTCTATGACAGCCGGTAGGGATAATGTGGACATCATTGCTGATCCATCTCAAATTCCAGCAGATGAGCAACAGCAAGCCATCGAGCAAAGTGGTCAACAGCAAGCAGTAGAGCCGGTGAAGGTCGCTAAAAAAGTTGGCCGAAATGAGCCCTGTCCTTGCGGAAGCGGCAAGAAATATAAACATTGTCATGGCGCTTAAGTATAGCTCGTGCTTCGTCATTGCCGGATTTTTGCTGCTTCCTTTTACGGGTCTCTTCGCTCAGGATAATGGAGAGACCAAAGGTACTGTTAAGGTGTTTCAAGACGAACGCCTGGA
>JAPUIL010000403.1 GCA_027297085.1 Verrucomicrobiota bacterium
TGCAATTTCTGCTGCAAGACCAACAGCAGCTGGCGCTGGTCCAGAACGATCGCGATCTACAAAGTAGTTTGAGATTCCACCATGATCCGAATAAATATTGGTCGCTTCAGCGGGGAGCGAAAACCAATGGCCTTCGTGAGAAACGAATTTAAAACCTGTACCGTTGGCGAAATCGATCTCACTCAGCGGAACCGTAAGTTTCAAGCCGGCATGTTTTGGTTCATATACTGGCTCGAGCCGCCATTTCAAGTCTCCGATCGCTTCATCCCAACCATTAAAATTCCCCGCAACGAACACGGGCTCGCCCTCTCCCAACTGATTTTGTGCCAGCATTTGCTGGCTGCAGAAAAAATGAACACAATCTCCATCCAGAAAATAGGCGCTGATTTCGGCAAAATCCCAAAAGTTTGCATGCCTGGCGGAACCGAGGCTCTCTCTACCGGGATCAAGGTGGAAAACAGGCATTTTGGTCCTCACCCAATCGGCAGACAATTCTGCCCGAATCGTCTGAGGAGTCTGAAGTACCGCGTTGAGTAAAGTGATGGCCGCCATATAAGTTGAGTGAAAGAAAAACGCTTGCTTTGGACAGAGCAAGTAACGAAACCGACAATTCATATATATTTCATGGTTGCCCACTGTTTAACGGGTATTGGAAGGTGTAAGAACATGCGTGGCGTTGCACATCCCCCATTAGCCGAATCATCAACCCGGTTCTCCAAACTGATTGAGATAACATGGTTGTGTATCCTATTTTCACTTACGGGCTGCAAAGGACCCATGGATCAGGGTGTAGTATACAGCAAGGATGATCCGTTGTTCTACAAGGAAGATCAGTTTGGCAATCGCATTCCCGACTATTCGACCGCAGGATACGGTAGCGGAACAGCCATCCCCCAAGTGCCAAATAAGCTTACCCTATCACCCACTGGTTCTACTGAAGATGATACCCGGCGAATCCAGGAAGCCATCGACAAACTAAGCGAACTCGAACCTGACGCAAACGGTGCACGAGGAGCTTTGCTTCTGGAAGCGGGAGAGTATCGAGTATCCGGGCAGATCCGAATTAAAGATTCAGGCATTGTTCTGCGAGGTACCGGTCAATTTGAAGATGAAACTGTTTTGCTTGCAACAGGCGCCAAGCAGCGGTCTCTCATTGTTATAAACGGTCGGGATCCCAATCAGGAAGCCATCAATAAAGAGCAGGGCGGTTTCTTCTACCGCCAACAGTCAGAGGCTTCCTGGGAAGTAGTGGACGACTATGCCCCGTCTGGCCGGGATTATGTTCAGGTGGCTCCGCTCCGAGGTTTGGTGCCAGGAGATACCGTCATATTGGAGCAACGCATGAACCAGGACTGGGTCAATATTTTGGGCATGGAAAGCTTCCCGCCCAGGCCAGACGGAACGCCGAGTTCCTCCTGGGATCCGGCAGACTTCGTATTTCAATTTGAGCGACCCATTCAAAAGATCGATGGAGGCCGTGTATACTTGAATGCTCCTTTGGTGAATCCCATATTCGTGAAATTCGGCTCCAGTCGTATATTTAAACCTGCCCTGCCGAATCGGGTCAGGCAATCGGGCGTGGAACATCTACGACTGGTAACGGAGTATGTGGAAACGGAAAACCAGTCCGATGAAAAACATGCCTGGACAGGGGTGGAAATTAACCGTGCGCGAGATTGCTGGGTTCGGGGAGTTACCACGGTGAACTTCGGTCATTCAACTGTCAGTACCGGAACAGAAGCCCTGTTTGTGACTGTGGAGGATTGCGCGTTTTTAAATCCCATAGCCCGGGATGGCTATGGACGCAAACACGGATTTCTGAATGCGGGACAACAAGTTCTTTTTCAAAGGTGCTTTGCGGAGGATTGCTCCTTCCCCTTCTTTATTCCTGAAAGAACGAAAGGGCCCAATGTGTTTCTAGACTGTTATGCCAGCGGCACCAAAGCTATCATTGGGCCTTGGCGCTATTGGTCCATGGGCACCCTGTGGGACAATTGCTATGGTCAGCGCTTGATAATTCGAAATCGCGGTTACGACGGACAAGGCTGGGGCTGGAGTGGTATCAATCACCTGTTCTGGAACAGTACCGCCTTCGATTGGATTTCCGTACAAAGCCCAATCAATGGCTGGAATTGGGCCATCGGCAGCCAGGGACAGCGGATTGGCGCACCTTTTCAGGGGCTGACAGGACATATCAGTTCTCATGGGAAACCCGTGAAACCTCGAAGCCTCTATATGAAGCAAATGGAAGATCGCTTAGGCACAGAAGCTGGCAGGGAGGTCTTTAGCGAAAACCAACGAACCGGCGCTGTCCTATTCCATGTGCGGGATACACTCGCTGAAGCTTAGATACTGCCAGTCTGCCAATCCGATCTCTTAAGAGAGTGCCCCTAGGGATTCTGACGATCGTACTGGAAAACTTGATATAAGTTTCCACTACCTCCCTATAGCAAATAAACACTAATTCGTGTAGAGTGATTCCATATTATTCCAATAAGGGGAACCAACTTGTAACCAATTCAAAGAGATAGTCAGATATGAAATTACACCGTTTACGTTTAGCTATATTTATTCTCACCTTCGGGTTATTAGCAACCTCAGCCCAAGCCAATTTCTTCGGATTCCACCGAGGTGATTACAATTGGGGAGACCGAGACTGGGGTGATCGCGATTGGGGAAATAACAATAATGAAGGGGAAAATGAATACGACCATCGAGGCTTTGAGAAAGTCTGGAATTACCTCTGTGGAGGAGAAGATAGAGAATGGAATTTTGGACACGAAGGTGAACATGAACGATACGGAGATCTCATAGAAAAATTTAAAGAGATATGTGGTGATTCACCTGAAGTTAATAACTGGATCGAATTGTTAAAGGGAAAGTGCGATTTCGAGCGGCCCGAGCACCACCGTCCTAGACCACCAAGGAGTGCTGTTCCAGAACCTTCAACCTATGGAATTATGGGTGCATGCGCACTGCTCGGACTGGTAGCCTTTAGACGTTTTAAAATAAAACAGTAAGGGTAACGTTTCCTAAACTCTCCTAAGGTAGGACTCATTTGTAGAAGGCCGGCATTTATGCCGGTCTTCTTTTATTATGGTGGAACGGCAGGAGTGTTTACAAGGCTTGTAAGTTTCGGTTCATTATTTCAAATACTAATTGGGTATGTCGATCTCCAAACCTGTCATTCCCCTACTCTGGCTGGCCGGCGCTCTCGGTGCAACGATGCTGGTCTATCAAGGCTGGGATATGATGATCGACGAAAACGAGCCCATGTTACAGGGACACGATGATACCGGTTACTTTGTTTGGCTACATTCGTGGGTATTGGATGGAGACAACGACCTGGCCAACAATTTGACTGAGTTGCCAACCATTTCGGATGATGTCCGCGAACTCTGGTTGACCCGGATTCATCCGACCACCGGAAAAGTGCTCAATAAATACCCGGTCGGTTGGGCTTTGATGAACTGGCCGGTTTACCAGGGAGTATATTCCGTGCACGGCCTATTTTCTGATGAAGCAACTGGAATTGAGCCAATTTACTGGGTGGGAATCTGGAGCTTCCAGTTATTAATCGCACTACTCAGCCTAGTGATCACTTACTGCCTATTAAAGCGGTTTTTTGATTCGGCCACCTCCCAATGGTCACTTTTAGTTATCTGGTTAGCCAGCCCCCTTCTCTACTACCAAACTTCCCGTCTTGGACTTGCCCACAATCAGGCCTACTTTCTTACCGTGGTTCTGGTATGGCTAAGCTTTAAACTCAAAAACGACAGCCGCTGGCACTACTGGTTATTAATGGGAGCTACCTCCGGAATGTTGCTAATCACCCGTCCTACCTCGGTATGCTACCTGGTGATCCCCGCCTGGACCTGTCTTCAATTACTCGCGACTCATTTCAGGTCGGAGTTCAAGCACCTGTGTGTCGGTGTAATTGCCGGCACAATCCCGGTTTTGTTTCAAATGTGGATATGGAAAGAAGTATACGGAGGCTGGCTGGTATTCTCCTATTATGGAGAACCCTTTTATTTCTCATCCCCGGCCATCCTCGATTCGCTTCTCTCAGACAGGCACGGTTTGTTTAACTGGCATCCACTCCTGCTGATTGGCTGTGTTGGCTGGATTATAGGGACCTTTCGAGCACGACAGTTTCCTGTATCGTGGCTAGTTAGTTTTATAGCCATCCTCTACCTGAACAGCGCTTGGTGGAGTTGGTGGTTCGGTTCCTCGTTTGGCAATCGTGCTTATGAAGGAGCCATTTTCTTCTTCATAGCCGGGTTTGGATACCTGCATAACAGCAGCAAAGATTCACCGATGGGAGCAATGCTCCTGCAATCATCCGCTTGGATCGCCATCATTTGGAATATTTATCTGCTCTCCCAATACGTGGGCAGCCAGTTTGACAGGTCTTTGCCGGTGACAT
>JAPUIL010000404.1 GCA_027297085.1 Verrucomicrobiota bacterium
GACGGAACATGTGATGAAATGACACAAGGTCGAAAGGATGTCCACCTGTGATTACAGCTACTTTCAGTTTGTCCAACATCTCTACCCTAACGTTTCAAACGCCTTCATAAGGGCAAGTGTTATCTGTTTAGAAAACAATAAGTTATTAATATTAGTATAGATTCTTAAATCCTCACAATAAGTGGCGTTTCAAGAAAGCCCTTTTGAAGGCTAAAACCGACATGCGCGAACAGCTGCGTTCCAGTCCGCAATCCGCTTGGTCACGTAGAATACTACGCTCCCGCGCTAACTTGCAAACTGCGCCTTGCTCTTCATCACATCTCCATTTTTTGAACCTGTTGGGTCTATTTAAGAGAAAGATCCCATTGTTCGCTAAAAGGTTCATGTTGTTCCATCATCAAAGCATGCAGTTTTGCAACCAAGCCAGGGTGCGTGCCCGCCAAATCATGCTCTTCGGCAACATCCCAGGTAATATCATACAATTCTACCGGTGCAGATTTGTTTTCCTTCAAACCCTGCCGAAGTGCCTTCCATTGATTCAAATATAACAACCCCTGTTTTCCGTCCCGCTCAGGGAACTCCCAATAGAGAAACTCGTGCTTAACCTGAGCTTTTGAATTTCCAATGAGTTCGGGCAGCATGGAAATACCATCCGTATCCGGTTCTTCGATACCCAGGATATCCGCCATAGTCGGCATCATGTCCTGAAAGCCCGACATAAGATCGCTTTCGCTTCCTGCGGCGATACTTCCTGGCCAGGAAACGATAAAGGGCACGCGAATACCTCCATCAAAAAGATCGCGTTTGTAGCCTCGGTAATCTCCATTGGAATCAAAAAAGGCATGATCATGATTACCCTCATGGTGCGGGCCGTTGTCGCTGGAAAAGAGAATTACGGTATCCTCCAACAGTCCCAGCTCGGCAACGAGGTTGACGATCTCCCCAACCCAGTCGTCGATATGCTGAATCATGCGTGCAAACCCTTTTTCCTGAATTGGCCAGTCCTTTTCGGCGAATTTACCATGAGCTGGAACGGCCATACCATTTGCATTAGGATTGACTGTTCGCTCCCCAGATTCCGACCAATCAAAACCGCCCTCATTATTCGCATGAGGTATATTTAAGGCATAATAAAGGAAAAAGGGATTTTCTTTGTTTCCCGAAATAAATTTCAGTGCCTGATCATGAATTAACTGCGGAGCATAATCTACTTTTTTGGTAGCGACTCCCCTTCCCTCCATGTCAAACGGACCCTCGAAAAAGTCGGGCACTTCGTTTCTCAGTGGTTCGCGGGCTCCATTATGGATCATGAATTCCGGATAATAATTGTGGGCGTGGAACATGTTAAGGTAGCCATAAAACTCATCAAAACCTGCGCGGCTGGGATCGTTGTTATCGGGTGGTCTGCCCACGCCCCACTTTCCAATGCAGGCGGTTTGGTAGCCGGCCTGCTTGAACAACTCCGCCAGCGTAAATTCATCCTCGGAAAGCGAGTTATACCCATTATCCCGAATTCCCGCATGTCCGTTGTGTTTACCGGTTAACAGAACATAGCGTGAGGGAGCACAAACAGTCGCTCCCGAATAATGGCTGGTAAAACGCATTCCCGATTGGGCAAGTTTGTCCAGATTAGGCGTTTGCAAAGTCTCCTGACCATAGCACGACAGATCACCATAGCCTAAATCATCGGCAAGGATATAGATTACGTTGGGCGCTGAAAAAGCGCCAACCATGGAAGCACCAGCCAGGAGGATGCTAGAAAATAGAGTCTTAGAGGAACACATTAGAGAAATAGCTTTTCAAATCCCTATAAAGCTGGGCAAGCCCGAAGCACGAAAAACCAAGGTAATTTCACAGTATCCAAATATTGACCAGACCCACCCTATCGGGAATATTCCCTTCAATCCTTTCCTCCCTTTTCTAATATTATGAAAACCGCCGTTACTTCTATTAAACCATTTTTGGTTGGGCTTTTAGCAGCTCTGATCCTTCACAGCACATCGCTCAACGCCGACGATTGGCCTCATTGGCTCGGGCCCAATGGTGATAACAAGGTCGCCGCTGATGATCAGTTCGATCCGAATCTGAATAACTGGAAAATCGCCTGGCAGTCGAACGTGGGTCTGGGTTATTCAACCGTGACAATCTCGAATGGTCGAGCCTACACCATGGGCCACGACGGTGGATCCACTGAAAGCGTTATTTGTTACGATGCCGCCAGCGGCAAGATGCTTTGGGAGCATTCTTACAAGGCACAACTCATTCCAAAAATGCATGTAGGCGGGCCCAATGCATCTGTGACAATCAGCGGAGACATGGTTTACTCAGTCAGCAAAGACGGCCAAGTATATTGTTTAATGGCGAAAACTGGAGAAGAAGTCTGGAAGGCCGATCTCACAGAAGTGATGGACATAAAAATTCCGAGCTGGGGTTTTGCTAGTTCTCCTCTGGAATACAAAGGAGATATGCTGTTAAGCGCGGGCAAGGTGGCGGCACTGGACAAACTTACCGGTCGCCCAAGCTGGGTTTCTGAACATGCACATCACCCGGGTTATGGCACGCCCACTGTCTTCAATATGGGAGGTAAAGACTTTATAGCCGCATTCGACTCAAAAGGCCTCTCCATCCTGAATGCGGCCAATGGGAAGGAAATTGCCCGCCACCCGGTGAGAGCCAAATTCGACCTGACTGCATCTACTCCCGTGGTGCTAGATGGTGGAAAAAGCATTTACATCCACGCGAATAGTGAATCTGATTTATTGAGTTTTGATGGGAAAACACTGTCATCCAAATGGTCAAATCGTAAACTTCAAAACTCCTTATCCGGTGCAATACTAATTGACGGTTCACTCTACGGCTTAAACGGAAACCACAAATCCAAAAAAACCCAACTTTACTCCAGAGATTTTAAAGGAGGAGAACAATATTGGTCCGTACCCAATTTCGGATACGCGTCGCTGATTGCGGTAGGCGGCACCTTATTGATTCTCACAGAAGACGGTGAGTTGGTGTCCGCAGAAGCATCTACCAGAGGCTACAATGAAATCTCCCGCAAAAAACTACTCGATGCCATCTGTTGGACCAACCCGGTGTATGCCAATGGCCAGATCTACGTGCGAAACGACCATGGGGTATTGATCTGTTTGGAACGTGCTTAAAGCATGTTGAAAATTTGTTCTCTCCAACAAAACGGCACTGCGAGGCCGCAGTTGCCCTACCACACACTACAACTAAAGGTAGGGCAATAGCGTCCTCGCCCTGCCGGCCAAATTATCTGAAACTGAAGTGTATTCCGGTGAAAACAATTGGAATGAACCAAAAAGAAAACATCGTCGTCCTGACCGGAGCTGGAATCAGCGCGGAAAGTGGACTATCCACCTTTCGCGATAGTGGAGGGCTTTGGGAAAATTACTCTGTTTACGAAGTAGCTACTCCGGAAGGATGGGAAGCCAACCCGGAGCTTGTACTGGAATTCTACAACCAACGCCGAAGGAAGGTAGCAGAGGTGGAACCCAATGCCGCTCACCTCGCCTTGGCCAAGCTGGAAGATCATTTTGACGTAACTATCATCACCCAGAATGTGGATAACCTGCATGAGCGCGCCGGTTCAACTCACGTCATTCATGTGCACGGAGAAATCACTAAGGCAAGAAGTTCGGCGGATCCGGCTTTGATTACCCCTATTGGCTCAGCGGACATAAACATCGGCGATACCTGTGAACTAGGCAGCCAGTTACGCCCGCACATTGTTTGGTTTGGCGAAGCAGTTCAGCACATGGAAGAATCGGCGCGTTTTGTTGAACAAGCAGACAAAGTGCTGGTCGTAGGGACATCGCTTTCTGTGTACCCAGCCGCCGGTTTGGTTGATTACTGCCAGGCCGCTGCTGAAAAAGCGCTCGTGGCCCTCGAGGTCGAGCAATTCCCCTCAGGATTCGAGTTCTACCAAGGCAAAGCCACCGAGTTTGTCCCGCAGATTGTTCAAGCTTGGATTGAGTGATACATTTCCCTGTAATACCCCAAAGTCCGTTTTCGTCGCCATGAAAACCGCCCTGTTTCTTTGCACTGGAAATTACTACCGAGGTCGATTTGCCGAAGAAGTGTTTAACTTTCATGCTCGCGAAAAGGGTTTGAATTGGTGCTGCGAATCGGCTGGTATGAGAGTTCCGGAAACGAGAGCTCAAAATCCGGGGACCGTGTCCCCCTTGG